>JACQQJ010000054.1 GCA_016207035.1 Nitrospinota bacterium
ACTTAACATTTGTGAGGTAGAAGTTACGAAAACAACCAGATTACTCACATGAGAATGGTGTTAGATGAGTAAATTGAAAGTAATTTTAAAAAATTTTACCTCTCGGTGGGGAAAGGTGTGTTTTGATGCAAGATTCAGGTAATAAATAAGGTGATTATTCAATCATGCCAATTTTTTAGCTTATTAAAAATACTCTTTATCTGTATCAGTGTATTCTCTATGCTATTACTGTTATTTATTACAAAATCAGCTCCTTTAATCTTTTCATTTAAAGGCATCTGTGAGTCTATCCTCTTTTCGGCATCACCCCTGCTTAATTCGTCCCTCTCACATAATCTTTTTATCTGAGTCTCCCTGTCGCTATAAACAACAATTAATGTATCCACCCTCAAATGCCCTCCTGCTTCAATCAGAAGGGCTGCATCTATGACTACGATAGCATCAGGATTTATTTTTTTATACTCCGCGATCCTCCTGTTTTCCTCTTCTATGACAACCGGATGAACAATCTCTTCTAATCGCTTTTTTTTGACAGGGTCATTAAACACAATTTCACCAAGTTTTTTTCTATTTATTTTCCCGTCATTATTAAGAACATCTCTGCCAAAAAACTCTACTATCTCAGTCCATGCAGGTGTATAAGGTTCTACGACCTCTCTGGAAATCTTGTCTGCATCAATGATATATGCACCCAGTTCTTTAAGGGTCTTTGAAACCAGGCTTTTCCCTGTTGCTATACCACCGGTGAGTCCAATGAGCAACATAAACTCCCCCTCAACTTATAATCTTATAGGCTGAATGGTCAATTCAACTTTCGTATAAATCAGATTTTAAAAGGAACGGGGATGAATGTTATGATAAAAATTATGATAGCAACTATACCGAGTATTTTATCTTCATCCTCAAGAGGGGTTATTTCGTCAACTAATATTGGATGTCTCAGTCCAAAGAGAAGTACAGCCATAATCCAGAATAACCACCCCTGCCAGAAGTATGCCAGTGGAAAAAGGGAGATAAAGGTAATCAACGACAGAATCTTATGACGCCGTTTGAATAATGAATATACTATATGTCCTCCGTCTAATTGACCCATGGGAAGAAGGTTGAGTGCAGTTACAAACAGACCTATCCATCCGGCAAATCCAATAGGGTGAAGGACAATATCAACAGAGTCATCTGAAACTCCAAGTATGGTTTTTGTTAAAAAAGAGAGGAGGATTGATGAACCGAGGGATATGCCACCCTTCATCTGAGAGGGTTCTTTGATTTCAGAGAGCCCCAGTCCTATAATCGTTGCAGGTAATGCAATGATAAACCCTGCCAATGGACCAGACACACCTATTTTCAATAAAGCCCTTCTATCAGGTATCGGTGACTCCATTTTAATAAATGCCCCAAATGTGCCGAGGAGCGATGGGGCAGGGATAAAATATGGCAGGGTTGCTTTAACACCATTTCTTTTTGATGTAATGTAGTGTCCGATCTCATGTGTTCCGAGTATGAGCATGAGAGTTAAAGAAAATGGCAGGCCTTTATATATTAAGAGCGGCTGTCGTAAAATATCAACCCCTTCCTGGAGTGCCCCTGCCAGCATTGTAGTTATAAGAGTTGCTATGAGAAGAAAAATGTGAAAAAAAGGGGGCTTTTTCCCCCCTGGTTCGTTTCTCTCGCTGCTAACCCCTGTTTTTATTTCAATCTCACGCCATCTTTCCATGGTGAATTTATGCTACAATACAAATACTTATACATCAAGAAAATTATCCCTTACAGCCCCTTCTCCCTTCCTTTGATTTAGGTTATTTCTTTACCTTTATCCCCATTCTCAGAAAGAAAGAAATTACAGCTATAGCACATCTACCCTCCATGCCATCCCACCATCCGCATCTGCTCATAATGCACTCCTGTAGTTTTTTATTGTGGTCTGGTGGAAGGACAGGACATATCTTTTTCTCTGTCATATTTACCTCCTTTTAAAAAAAAGAATAAGGAGAAATGGGGGAATATATCCACCCCTCCTTAAATCTATTTATAATTTCGCTACCTTTTAAAAGATAACAAATTGAAATATTATATACTATTAAAAAAAGGATGTGGCCATGTTAAAATAATTTTATGCCAATTCAGGAAAAGAAGGACATTTTTATCCAGGAGATGTTTTCACAGATAGCAGGACATTATGACCTCTTGAACAGGCTTTTAAGTATGAGGAGGGATATCTATTGGAGGAGATTTTCAGTAAGGGAGCTCTTAAAATCAGGAGGCGATAGTTTCGCTCCGCTCACTACAGGTATATTTTTAGATGTGGCTACAGGGACAGGGGATTGTGCAATGGAAATCATACAGATAGGTGGTAAGGGGAACGAGGTAATCGGTGTAGACTTCAACATTGAGATGCTGAATGTAAGCAGAAACAAGATTGAAAGGGAGGGATTTTCAGACCATATCAGGCTCCTGCAGACAAATGTCTTCGGATTGCCATTTGATGATAACTACTTTGATGGTGTTATTTCTGCTTTTGGTGTCAGGAATTTTTCTGATATAAGAAAAGGGATTCGAGAGATGAGAAGGGTTGTTAAGGAAAATGGGAGGTTTGTTATTCTGGAATTTACGAATCCATCGAATAAAATTTTTAAGAGGGTTTATCATCTTTATTTTAAAAAGGTTTTGCCCTTTATAGGTGGCATTATTTCAGGGAGGAGATATGCCTATGAATACCTTCATGATTCAGTAATGGGCTTTCCTGATCAGAAAGAGTTAAAAAAAATAATGGAGGAGGAAGGTTTAAGGGATGTGCACTATTTTAATCTTACATTCGGTATTGTGGCGGTTCATGTTGGAAAAAAATAACAATTTTTTCAGTTTTCGCAATAAAAAGCTGTTAGTTAAATTTCAAAAGTGGACTATTTAAACATCTACCCAAATTTTGATGTAAGATTGAAACAATAGTAAAGCCACAAGGGAGGGCGAAAAGGTGGGGTTTAGAAAAAATAGAACAACAGGCACATTTTCTACTATGGTCGTATAGACAATGCATCTTTACCCCGTTACAAATCCCCGTGTGAGAGCCCACCCATTTGAAAATCAAAGACTTTCTATCGGGGTTTACTGCCCCTTTGGTCTTTCTAAACTTTGCCCATGGAAAGACCGCGAGGTAGAGGTCTATGGTGGAGGCATCAACAATCTCTGTCTCAGTATTTCATAGAAAATGATAGAACATGCTGCAGAGACATTCAGGGAAGATACCTTCCCCTTCATCGGTATAGACACTAAATAATCGCATTTTTCCTTTGTTAATCTTCTCATCCCTCTTGACTCGCCTCCAAATACAACTGCTATAGGGTCATTGTAGGAAAATGAAAAACAGTTTTTTTCTGCCCCCAACTCAACACCCACCACCCAGAAACCCCGTTTCTTTAACTCCCCAATGGAGTCTGAAATGTTTGTAACCCTGATAATCGGGATATATTCAACTGCACCAGCAGACCTCTTAGCAACTACCGGGGTCAGGCCTGCTGCCCTATCCTTTGGAATTATTATACCGCCTATACCCAGAGCCTCTGCAGACCTTATTATAGCCCCTAAATTTCCCGGGTCCTCTATCCCGTCCAGAATTGCAACAACTGGTTTACTATCCCTTTCATATAACTGTTCGATGAGTTCATGGAGGCTGATTTCTTTCCTTTGCGATACAACTGCTACAACACCCTGATGTTTTTCTGTTCCAGATATGTTTTTAAGGTCAGAGTTGCTGGAGCCTCGTTCTATGGTAATATTTTTTGACCTTGCCAGTGATTCTATCTCATGAATTGACTTCCCTCTTGTTCCGGCAGCTATCACTATTTTGATAAAATTCCTCTCACCTGACCTCAGTGCCTCAAGGACAGAGTTAATGCCATAGAGGATACTTTCACCCTTTAACCTTTTATCTTCCACTTTGTCCCCCGTGGTGTATCTTCAAGGATGATACCCTTGAGGCTTAATTCATTTCTTATCCTGTCGGCATCTGACCATCTTTTCTCTCTCCTTGCCTTCTCTCTTTCATCGATAAGCCTTAGGACCTCTTCCTCAGAGATACCAAGAGATGCAATTCCAATAGATTTTTCCTTTTCAAAATATTCAACGGGATCCTGGCCAAAAAGCCCCAATACCCCTCCTATATTTTTAAGGGTTGTAATCTCTCTTAAGAATTCATCTCTTACCTCTCCGCCTCTCTTACTGTTTAGGTGGTGCAGTTCACTATTTAAATGCCCTATCACCTGTGCTGTATTAAAATCATCATTCATTGCTTCCTCGAATCTCTGCATCAGTTCATCATCAGATCCCCCCTCTAAGATTTCCTCATCCTTCCCTTTAGTAAGGGGAGGCAGGGTAGGATTTTCCTTTGCCACCATATCATAAAACAGGAACAGGTCATAAAAACGGTCTAAGTTAATCCTTGCCTCATTGAGGTTTTGATCTGAGAAATCTATGGGGCTCCTGTAATGACTGGAGAGCAGGAAGAATCGAATAACCTCAGGATTAAATCTCTTTACCATATCTCTAATGGTAAAAAAATTTCCGAGGGACTTTGACATCTTTTCCTTGTTGATGTTTACAAAACCATTGTGCACCCAGTAGCGGACAGGGGGATTTCCCGTGGCAGCACAGGACTGCGCAATCTCATTCTCATGATGGGGAAATATCAGATCCTTACCCCCTCCGTGGATATCAAAAGATTGACCAAGATATTTCTGACCCATTGCGGAACACTCAATATGCCAACCGGGTCTCCCCTTCCCCCAGGGACTTTCCCACCATGGCTCCCCTGATTTACTTGCCTTCCACAGTGCAAAATCAAGGGGGTCATTCTTCTTCTCATTAATTTCAATCCGTGCGCCTGCAATAAGTTCGTCTGTATTCTTACCTGAAAGCCCTCCATATTCACTAAAACTCCTGACAGAAAAGAAAACATCTCCATCAGACTGATATGCATATCCCTTTTCAATGAGTTTTTTTATCATATCAATCATCTCTGCAATGTGCATCGTTGCTTTTGGTTCACAGGTAGGTGGCTCAATATTGAGGGGATTCATATCTTTATAAAACTCCCTTATATACCTCTCTGCTATCTCTTCAGGAGAAACCCCTTCTTCATGGGCCCTTTTTATAATTTTATCATCCACATCGGTAAAGTTCCTTACATAGGTTACCTTATATCCGAGATATCTCAGATACCTGTATATGACATCAAATACAATAGCAGCCCTTGCATGCCCTATGTGGCAGAGGTCATAGACAGTTACACCACATACATACATTTTTACTTCCCCTTCTTGAATGGGCTTGAATTCTTCCTTTCTTTTTGTAAATGTGTTGTATATAGATAGATTCATATGTTCATTTTTAACTTAGATTTGAAAGACAGTCAATTGTTTATTATACTGAAAGTAATATGAAGAGAGATTTAATTAAGAAACTTACAGATATTTCTGGCAGGGAGAATGTGTTAATTTCTGATGAGGACAGGATATGCTATTCCTTTGATGCTACAGGGAGAACAGGTATACCTGACATAGTCGTTAAACCAAAAGTTGCAGATGATGTGTCTGAAATTGTAAAAATAGCACATAAGGAGGGGATACCTATTGTCCCCCGTGGTGCTGGAACAGGGTTTGCGGGCGGTTCAATCCCAATACATGGTGGCATTGCACTTGTGATGACTGATATGAACCATTTAGTTGATCTGGATGGAGAGAATATGATTGCAGTTGTTGAACCGGGTATGGTGACATATAATTTCCAGCAGGAAGTTGAAAAAAGAGGATTATTTTATCCGCCTGACCCTGCAAGCCTGAAGGTTTGCACAATAGGCGGAAATGCCGGCACCTGTGCCGGGGGACCAAGGGCTATTAAATATGGTGTTACAAGGGACTATATACTTGGATTGGATGTTGTCTTGCCTTACGGGGAGATGCTCCATACAGGTGTCAGGACTGCAAAGGGCGTCGTAGGATATGACCTTACAAGATTAATGGTTGGCTCTGAGGGGACACTCGGTGTAATTACAAGGCTCAATGTAAGGCTCATTCCGCTGCCTGAGGCAATTAAAACAGCACTGGCAGTCTTTAAAAAAATTGATGATGCATCAAATTCTATATCAAAGATAATTGCATCAAGGATATTACCATCCTCTCTTGAATTTATGGACCAGGCAGCGATAGGATGTGTTGAAAATTATATACATGCCGGACTCCCGAGAGATGCAGAGGCTATTTTATTGATTGAAGTAGATGGGGATGAGATTTCGGTAGAGAGACAGATTGCAAAGATAGGAGAAATATGCAGCCATTCAGGTGCAGGAGAGGTAAGGATTGCAAAAAATGATACTGAGAGGGAATTCCTATGGAATGCAAGGAGGGCTGTATCACCTGCCCTCGGACACCTTGCTCCAACAAAGATAAATGAGGATATAACTGTGCCAAGAAACAGGGTTCCTGATATTATCAGGAGACTAAAACAGATTTCAGAAAAATACAGGCTCAATATTGTAAACTTCGGTCATGCAGGGGATGGAAATATCCATGTAAATATAATGACCGACCGGAGAAATGAGGAGGAGATGAAAAGGGCAGATGAGGCAGTTGGGGAAATATTCAAGGCAACACTGGAACTGAAAGGGACAATCTCAGGGGAACATGGCATAGGTATAACAAAGAGCAGATATATAAAGGATGAGCTTGGAGAAACAGGGATAGAAGTGACAAAGAGGATAAAGAGGGTCTTTGACCCTAATAATATTATGAACCCAGGAAAAATTTTAGATCACATGTAATCTAAATTAATCGGAATTGATAGAACCTTTCTTTTCATATCGTGTTCTATTCCTGTCTATTCTTTCTGATTTTCCTCACTTTCTTCAAAGGGTAGCTTGTTATTCCAATTAATCAAAAAAAGTTGATAGAATTCCTACCATCCGCATTCATCCCCACCCTGAGGGGTGGGGCATTCTGCTGGTAGCTGGGTATACCTTGCGTAATTTGGGTTTATTTATTCCAGCCTGCGGTCGGGAGGAATGGTGAGAATGAGGAGCATTCGCACCACTATCTTAGCGAAGTATATCTTGCGAGCCGTGAATGACGGCCAAAACATCGATTTGATCAGGTTTGATAAGATAGATAATCCGGTATGGCCCTTCGATAACCTCTCGAATCTGCTCCATTTCGACTTCCGGCACTTTACGGCCAGATAGTGGAAAATCACCGATCTGTTGTTATCTTCTTGTCATGCAATCAACCATCCGCAGGGCATACTCCTGAGAATCACGGGCAATATAAGCGTAAATTGAATCAAGGTGCCCTTCAGCCGTTTCTGTCCAATGGACTTTCATTCAGGAAGTCCGTATTTTGCACGGACTTCCTGAACATCCTTTGTTCTACCTGCCATACTGTCAGCCAAGCCTCGCTCAATTACCTCACGCACGTAAATCTCATGCATGAGATCATCCCATGTGGCATTTGAAGGCATACGGTCAATGATTTTATGTACCTCTTCTTTTTTTATCAAAGTTGTCATAGCTTTCCCTCCGCTATTTAGGAGATTATCAAAATATCGAGGAAATATCAATTCTTATAGTCTAACGGGTCGCAGCTGAGCTGAGTCCCGAAGGGACTTCAGTCTCAAGCAGCGTGCAAACGCTTCAGCGAGTTGATTAAAAGTTTAAACTAAAAATGCTGTATCGTAACACATGTTGTATATTAAATTCTTCACACTCAAAACTTTGGGCGCGTCGGCGGTTTGCACGTCAGCTTGAGCGACTGGTTATACCGCATATTTATTTAGAAGATGAAAAACTGTTTTCATAACATGTTTAGCATCCTTTTCAATTACACCATAAGCAAATTTATTTTGCATTAACGAACGGTACGAGATTGTATCACCATCAAGTGGTTTCCGAAAATGTGTAATTGGATTTCTGATATATTTCGCTCGGTTCAAATTTTTATATTCTGCTTTACTTATTAATTTTTGGTTGCATGCTTCTTTTAATAACAAGGACACATTTGCACGTTCAAGGTCATCTCTACCGGCAGCATAGAAGAGGGCCGCTAATGTATGCTCAATAAATGCAAAGCCTAATACAATAGTCGCTAGAAATTGCGCATAGACGAAGCAGTATCTTGCTTCATCATATAAATACTTTGATGTCTCACCACCGAAAAAAAAGATGTTCCCCTTTTTTGGTGTTTTATTTGCAAGCCAATCCAATCTTTTTATTCTGCCGGAACGACAAATTTTATCTTCTTTGTCGAGCCAAGTTTTTGATTGAGTCATAGAATAAATGCGGTATAACGGGTCGCAGCTGAGCTGAGTCCCGAAGGGACTTCAGTCTCAAGCAGCGTGTTCGCCAGCCGCAGGCGTGGAATACGCTGCCCTCAGCTGCGACTTCTTAGGCGAATTCAAATATCTATCTTGTTATATCAGAGCCTCTTGCGCTTCGCGAGGTAGTTGGACAAGAATAAAATAGGACTTGGGGTAAAGATAGTCTTCACCAGATTCATCAATAACTCTAATATATCCTTCCATTTCGGCATCGTCATCTGGAAGGACTTGATAAATCTTGCGTATTTCCAAATCTTCACAGTCTTTATTTCCTATACAAAGCGCAAATGTCTGATTTCCCTTTTCTCTTTCCATATTTTTAACCCAAAAACCTCTTGATTTTCATTTTCTTTCTGCCAATACCATGTGCTTCATACCAGTGTAACTCGGCATTACATATCCTTCCGTTTTCAAGACGAACTTTTCCAATACCTTTAAGCTTTCGCCAGCGACCATGACCAAATTGTTTCTGAATCCGCATTATATCTCGTATTCTTCCCCCTATGGCAATGGTTTCAATATCCTTAATTTCTCCTATTATCTCAAAATACACAGGATTTTTCACCCTTATAATTTATAGTAAACGCAATTAATAAATAGGTATAAATTGTTTGCTATCCCACTAAATTGGCTATTACATGTCAACTTATTTATTTCGTTTACTATACATGCATAACGGGTCGCAACTGAGCTGAGTCCCGAAGGGACTTCAATCTCAAGCAGCGTGTTCGCCCGCCGCAGGCGTAGAACACGCTGCTCTCAGTTGCGACCCGTTCCTCCCGAACACCTATTTCAATTTACAACTTTCTATTGTTCAACATATCTAACTATCTAAAATCAAGTTTCTTATTCATTATCGACTGCGGTCTGGAGGAATGCCAAAAATCAGCCGCCGCTGGAAGCGGCAGCGACGCGGGAGTACACGCTGTAAGCGGTCGGCTGCAAACCATTGTTAGGCCGTAGACTCCTCACAGTTAGTCCCGCCATATCCGAACAGCGAGATGTCAGGGACCTCATTGTATGGCTGCGCACGGAAAATGGTAGTATAGAACACTTGTTCAAGAAGATTTCGCTCTTGTTCCGAAAGCCCATCAACGAATGCCGGAGATAACACGACGTTCTCGCAATGCATCGCGATCATCTTACTGAGCACACTCCGTAGTGCTGACTGGTCCAGCGATGCGAACTGTGAAAAGAACGGCGATAGATACCCGAGATGACGCTTGTGGTAGGTGAAGACTACCCAGGTAGCCCTCTGCGATGGTAACACATTCAGTGTCACATCTGTTACATCGCTCCTAAGATGCAAGGTATTGAGCTGATGGCCTGCGAGGTCGAATTCGGGCGCAAATGCCGAGGCTGCTGCAACAGTTGGGACCCCAGAAAGTTGGAACAGCACCGTCTTGGTGAGGTGGAAGCGCCCAGTTTGCACTTGCTGATAAAGCGATTGAAACAGCCGCTTGATTCGTCTGGTAGAAACCTTTGTCCCGAGCAAGAATGGCTTCCAATCCTTCTCAAGCATCGGAGCCAGATGGACAGTATCAGCATTTTCCAGGTTGAGCATGCTCCGCAGGGATTCGTAGTCCTTACGGTTGCCAAGTTCTACCAGACGCTCATAGAGTTTCTGATTGTTGAGCTTCAACCAATACTCGCGGGCGGCTGCGCGAAGTGCCAATAGAACTACCTGCCGGAGTGAGGTTGGATCGAATGGTCTTGAGTGATCGAAATCCACCTCCCGGAAGAGACTCGAGTCATGTCTAGCACAGAAGCCAGTGAATGTCGTGGCCGTGCGATAGCCAACCAGTGACAGTTGATACCCCTGGCCAGTAGTTTGAAACATATATACATGTCCGTCTCTGGTTAGGTGCTCCATGATGTGAGCGCTTTGAATGGAGTGAGCTTGGATTACTTTACAGGCACAGCTCTCGTCATCTGCCAAACATTGTTGCAACGCATTGTTACGACGCCACTTAACGACCGCAGCGAAGACTCGGTTGTAGCCTACTGTTGTACGTCGAGCCTGCATTTTTCCCTCAAGAATGTGTTTGTGCCTATGGTCCTATCGGGCCGCACTTGAGCTGAGTCCCGAAGGGACTTCAGTCTCAAGCAGCGTGTTCGCCCGCCGTAGGCGTAGAACACGCTGCCCTCAGCTGCGACCCGTTAGTAAGAATTTATACTAATGATGCAAATAAGTCAATAAGTTATACACTAAAAATCATAGAAGGAGAGTTAGGTGTTGTGCGTGCAAACCAGAGATGGAGGCTCCCTGTGGTCTTAACCGCAAAAGAAGTAAAAAGTATTTTTGACCAAATAGCGGGCATACAGCGTCTCATGGCTATGCTAAAAATGCCATGATGTATGCTATATTTAGGTATAGGAATTTCAATGAATGAACAACCCCCTCAATCCCCCTTTGATAAGGGGGACTTAATACAAAAGAGGTAGAAATTTCCCCTTAATAAATGGGTTAGGGGGTTGTTTAAGATATGCAATTGCTGAAGTGCTACTGCCGAAGGCAGACTAAATTATATAAAAAATGCTGATAACACTGCCAATGGTTGAAGCAAGGACTGCAAATGTAGTAAGAAGGTGAGCTGTATTATGATTGAATAAATTTCCATTGAAAAACCCCTTTGCTAAGTTTATAATCCACTCCATGAAAAATCCTATCCTGATTGGATTAATCCAGATGTCAATGTCTTCCCATCGAGGTGAGAATGTTAAAAGAGCAGCTCAAATGATAAAGGGTGCCTCTGAAAGGGGCGCACACATTGTTTGTCTGCCGGAGCTCTTTACAACCCTCTATTTTCCAAGGGAAGAGAAGATAGATGCATCTGGACTGGCTGAGACGATTCCAGGAAAGACAACGGATAGTTTGGCAAAGGCGGCACAAGAAAATCATGTTGTTTTAATCGGCGGCTCAATCTTTGAAAAAGAAGATGGTAAGTTTTACAACACCTCTGTTGTTTTTGATGAAAACGGCGGGATGATTGGAAAATACAGAAAAATGCACATCCCCCTTGACCCCTTCTTTTATGAAAAAGATTATTTTGAAGAGAGCAAGGACGGTTTCAAGGTTTTTCAAACTAAATACTGCAAAATTGGCGTCCTGATCTGTTACGACCAGTGGTTCCCTGAAGCTGCAAGAATCAACGCATTAATGGGTGCAGATATGATTTTCTACCCAACAGCGATAGGAGTCCCTGACGGGAATGAGGAGATTGAAGGCAATTGGCAGGAGGCATGGACTATTGTGCAGAGGGGACATGCAGTGGCAAATACTGTGGTTGTTGCATCGGTAAATAGAGTTGGGAAAGAAGGGAATATGAATTTCTTTGGAGGCTCTTTTGTTTCAGACCAGTTTGGCAAAATTTTAGCTCAAGGCGGCAACAAAGAAGAGATTATTATTGCAGAAATTGACTTGAATTTATCAAAACATATACGGGAAGGGTGGCGTTTCTTTTATAATAGAAGGCCTGAAAGCTACAGTGAATTAATCAAAAGAGATAAAAAATGAATAGACAAAAAAACTTGTCCCATTATGTTTTTAAAAGGGATGAAACCCCTGCATCTTTGGGATTCAGGATGCCAGCTGAATGGGAAGGACATGAGGGGACATGGCTTTCGTGGCCGAAAGATCCTGTCACCTTCCCAGGAAAGGCCCGGGAAGCTGTGGAAGGGGTCTTTATCAAAGCAGTAAAAGCACTCCAGATGGGGGAGAAGGTCTTTATCTTAGCAGATAATGAAGATAGGGAGAATTATATTAGGGACATACTGCAAACATCTGGCGTAAGTTCCAACAATATCTTCTTTCATAAAATAAAGAGTGTAGATGTCTGGATACGAGATTACGGGCCAACTTTTGTAAAAAATAGACAAACGAATACGGTAGCGGTTGTAAAATGGAAATTCAATGCATGGGGCGGAAAATACAAGGCATTTATGCCTGATGATAGGGCAGGAATGGAGGTGGCAAGGCATTCTAAAGTTCAAATTTTCAAACCAGATATTGTGATGGAAGGCGGGGCAATAGAATCAAATGGAGAGGGGACTATTTTAACAACTGAACAATGTCTGTTGAACAAAAATAGGAATCCAGGATTAACAAAAACTCAAATTGAAGATTATCTGAAACACTATCTGGGGGCGCATACCATAATCTGGCTTAAAGAGGGAATTGAAGGGGATGACACTGATGGTCATGTAGATGATATTGCCAGATTCGTTGGGAAAAACAGAGTCCTTTGCGCCCTTGAAAATGACAAAAGAGACAAACATAATTATCAAGCCCTGAATCATAACTATAAACTACTGCAAAAAGCAAAAACTTCTCAAGGCGAGAAATTGGAGATAATAAAACTCCCAATGCCAGAACCCATCCTATTTCCTAAAAGACCCTTTGCAGGACCTCGCCTGCCGCTCAGTTATGCCAATTTCTATATCGGCAACACCTGTATAATTATCCCTGTTTTTGGATGTAAAACAGATGACAAGGCATTATCCATCATGCAAGGGGTTTTTCCTGATAGGGAAATAGTCCCTGTGTATTCTCTGCCCTTTGTGTATGGTTCAGGTGCAATTCATTGCGCTACACAACAGCAGCCTAAATCGTAATAAAGGCAAAAAATAACTTAAGAATATAATCTGTTCCTCTGGCAATAGAGTACATTTAATCTAAATCAATATCTCGAATATGCTTCTCTCCTGTATCTTCGCCTTTTTTCTTTAAAAGCTCGTCAAACTGACGCTTTAAGATTTCGCCTTTATGTTTTTGTTCCTCCAGGGACTTTTTGAATTTTTCTTCTCTCTCGGTAGACTTCTCTTTGAGAAGCTCAATCCCCTCTTTAAGATCGGCAATCACCTTCTCTTGAGGAGATTCCACAAACTTTATAATTTTACCCATGTGTACATCAATGGTTAATTTCGCTTTACAGCATGGGCACTCCAGATCAATTGTTTCTTTATCTATCATTTTTAACACCACCCATGTTCATTATATGTTTCATCCGCGTATCTCAGGAATCTCTCTGATATTCGTATCAATCTGGTTTAGTTCTGGTAGTTCCTTTTCAGGGGCAGAGGCACCAAGTTCTTTTAACCTCTGAGCCCCTGGCATAACCCTGCTTTCCCATGAGCCTATCGCAGAGTTGTAGGATTTTACAGCCTTATTCAAACCCTCGCCGATCTCTCCGATATATTCTACAAACTTACAAATTCTGTCAAACAGCTCTGTCCCTGTTTTCCAGATGCGCTTTGAATTTTCTGCAACCTGCTGCTGTTGCCAGCTATAGGCAACTGTTCTTAAGAGTGCGATAAGGGTTGTAGGGGTCGCAAGGATAACCCTGCTTGCAATCCCATCTTCAATGAGACTTCGATCCTGCTCCAGTGCCATGCTGAAAAACGATTCACCTGGCAGAAAGAGGACTACGAAATCAGGGGTTGGATTGAATTGATTCCAGTATGCCTTTGAACTTAATTGCTGCATATGGCTTTTTACTGCCTTTGCATGCTGCATGAATAACATCTTTCTATCCTCGTCCTCATGGGTTTCAATTGCCTCCATATACGCCTTTAAAGGAACTTTTGCATCTACGATAACTGTCCTTTCACCTGGCAGTTTGACAATCAAGTCGGGTCTTTTACGCCCCTCTTCAGATCCAACACTCGGCTGTTCTTCAAAATCACAATACTGAGACATCCCTGCAACTTCAACAACCCTTCTTAAGGTTATCTCACCCCATCTCCCCCTGACCTGCGGAGTTTTCAGTGCTGAAACAAGGGCTGTTGTCTCTTTCTGAAGCCTTTCCTGCGTTACCTTGAGATCATGGAGATATACCTTTAATCCTCCATATGCACCGTCTGTTTTACTTTCGAGTTCCCTGATTTGATTCTCATATCTTCCCAATACCTCCTTGAGAGGCTTTATCATCTGATCAATTGCCTCCTGTCGTTTACCCAGATCTCCTCTTGCCTCTGATAGATAGTTTTCCAGTGTCTTCCTTGCCAGATCTAAGAAAGCCGCATTGTTGCTTTTGAGTGCATCTGAAGAAAGGGCGTTGAAGGTGTCTTTTAATTTCTGTGTCGCCTCCTCTAACACTCTTTTCTGTCCCTCCAGATTTTTCTGTGCCTCCTCCAATCTGGTCTCTGCAGTAACCTTTTCAGTCTGTTCTGATTTCAATTGTTCAGATAGTTTTTTTATTTCTCCTGTCCTTTCCTGTAACTGGCTTCTCAATTCTGTAATTGTATTCTCAGCACCACGGGATTTAATCTCAATATCAGTAATTTGAGATGTAAGAGCAGCTTTTGTATGTGACCTTGCCCAGAACCAGGCAATTCCCCCACCGACTAACAAACCTAAGATTAAATAAGATACCTCATTCATATATAATAGCGATTATAAAAACTTGTATATAAAAGAATATCTCCTCAAGGTATTTATAATGGCCAATACCCTGAACAACCCTTATTTAATGATGTTAAGGTAACGGCCGCTATAAATTTATGATGCTGCAGAATTAATTAAAGCCATATTAACACCCTGAATATGGTCTGTCAAACTGCCTCGCAATTAGCTTGCTTTTGGGTAAATAAAAAATTATAATGAAAAAGAGTTTTATAGGAAAGGAACGATTTATGTTAAAAACGATCAATGCCATATATGAAGATGGTGTCTTTAAACCTCTTGAACCGATTTCACTGGATGAGCATGAAAAGGTTAGGCTGGAAATAAATCTTGATGAGCGTCTGCGTAAGCAATTAAAAGAATTGATAGAAAATATTTACAAAAGGACGGATAAGTATTCATCTAAAGAAATAGAAGCCAATATCACAGAAGCATACAGAGAGGTTCAAGAGATATATCGTGCCAAAAATCGTTCTGATTGATACCAATGTATGGGTATAAGCCTTTATCAATGGAAAAGGGTATCCCGCCAAAGTAAAGGAGAAATTTCTCAAGCAGGAATTTGAGGTAGTCATATCCACTCCACTTCTTAAAGAACTTTCTGATGTATTCAGACGCCCCAGAATAAAAGATCAGTATAAAATAACCGATGAAGATATTAACCTATTTATTGAAATACTGGCAGGAACATGTCACAAGGTATATTTGACGAATGACATAAATGTATGCAGGGACCATAAGGACAACATGGTTTTAGAAACTGCTATTAAAGGTGGTGCGGGTTATCTGGTTACTCGTGATGATGATATTAAAAAAGACTCAAGACTAATAGAGGAGATGAAAAAATACGATATTAATATCGTAAGTGTTTCAAGGTTTCTTGAGATATTGTCAGGATAACAATATCGACCTAAATTACATTTCTTTATTTTGTTAATTTCCCTCCAAATACTATGCATTAAAAATTTTCATGAATCCTGAGCTTGTCCTGAACTTGTCGAAGGAAAGGTTTTTGAAGGTGATATCAATTCTTCAAATGCCTAAAATCCCGGAATAAGTTAGGAGTGAATTACTTCTCTCCGAAGAGCAGGGCATCAAGGTGGAATATTAAATTTTTGAGGTTTTACGGATTGTTGTTTTACTGAATTCGGCTTTGGAAGATTATGTTTTTCACTTTCACCCTTTCGGGATTTTAATAGTAACTATATCATCAGGTATCTTCATTCCAAGACGAAGTCCAAATTTGTTAAGAGCTTCTTTAATTTCATGTGACGATTTTCTCCCAAAATTTTTCGCTCTAAGCAATTCATTTTCGGTTCTTTGTATCAACTCACCAACTGTTTTAATTTTGAGATCCTTCAAACAACAATATGCACGCACAGCAAAAGGTCCTAATTAATCAATAGACATCTTAAGAGTTTCTGAGAAATGATTAAAGTCTTTATTCAAACCCCCTAATTTTGAAAAATGATTCAATATGTTTCTAATCTGTAATAAATATTCCGTTAACTCAGTTACTTGGCTTTCTTTGTCTTTAATCAAACCCTCTAAAAAACTTTACTGTAAGACCGTCCTTTTGATTTTGCATCTAAAGACTCAATCATACCATCAATAAGTTCTATATCCTTTTCTCTAATGGGCAAAAGATCATTTATGTCTCCTCCAGTAATCTCCAAAATTAAATTAACATAATTATCATTCATTATAATTTTCTCCAGAGGGTCTAAAAAAGTTTTTTATTTGACATATCACAACCAACTGACAACCATTGGTCGGTCTTATTTATAATTATTCATACTCCCTCAACATCGCCTCCATCTCCCCTGTTATCTCATTTCTCAATTCACACGGGTAGAGTATTTTACAACTGGGTATCCAGTGGTATATCCATCTTTTAAGCTCAAGTGTCCCTGAACTGTTACCTTAAAAATATTGAGCCATCTTTATTCTTCAAAATCAATACCGATAGCTGACAAGACAGCATTTGCTAATGCATTTAAAGTTGTACGATTTAATGTTCCATATTTTTTAAGCAGACGGCTTTTATCTATTGCCCTCATCTGGAAGCATAAGGCAACAGAATCTTGAGAAAGTCCACCATCTCCCTTCTTTATAAAGCAAGTTCCTATTATAGACTTACGAGAAAGATTGGTAGTTAGAGGTATGCAAAGATATGTAGAAGTAAATCGGTTAAGAACTGGATTCTGGAATACAATAACGGGCCTTTCTCTCCCCTGCTCTGAGCCTTTTACAGGGTCAAGATTTGCAAGAAATATATCTCCGGTTTTAGGATGAATGGTGTCAATCTTTATCATCCTCATCTTTAAGTTGTCTTGCCCATTCGTCAACGCCTGCTTCTGCCATCTCCTTAAATTCCAGTCTGTCTTCCTCTGTAACCGCAGGCTGTGCCATTAAACTGTTTATATCAAGACCAAGTGCATCTGCAATCTTCTTTAAAGTGGTCAGTGTAGGGATATGGCGACCCTGTTCTATACGGACAAAATTTGGCCTTGCAATCCCTGTCTTTTTTGCAAGGTCTTCCTGCTTTAAACCTTGCCTTTCCCTTGCTTCTTTTATCCTTTGTGCAATTGCCCATGCAATAATCCTTTTAGGGTCTTCTTTGGTAAGAATGCTAATTTTTTTTTCATGCTGAAAGGACATTCCAGGATTAAATTTCCTGTCCAGTTTTTCTACTCTCCTGATAGCATTTTTACTAAAATTACTTTCAAAAATAACATTTACTGCTTTTAATGTTATTTTTTTAAACTGTGTTTGTTTTTTCATTAACTCAGAGACAGCAATGTTCATTTTGATTCTCCAATAGTATTTAAACCACCTTTTCTTCTCAGGGGAGAAATACCAGATTTCCTGTTTTTAAGTTTTATGATTGTATTTTCAGCTTCAGCAAGTTCTTTTAAAAGACGGTTATTGAGGGCAATAAGCCCTTCATTTGCCCTTTTTAGTTCAAGGTTTTCATTAGAGACCTGTCTTTCACGCACTCTGATATTTTCATAAAACCGTCTCAGTTGTATAACATAAGCCTTTAAAGCCTCATGCTCTGCTTCCAGTGATTTCTTAGATGCAATTTGAAAAATATTTGTTATTAAACTCCCCAAAGCAACGAGTCCCAGGATGTCTTCTCCCTCTTGTTTTTTAACAACCGTTTTTGTACTCATATTTCCCTCCTCTAACTCTTAACAAAAAGTATCATACTTGATACATTATGTCAAACGGTTTACAGATTTATTTAATTTTTTTTGTATGAAAATATCCAAAGATGGAAACTTGAAATGCACTTTAGGAGTTGAAAAAGCTACACAGTCATAATAAGTGTAGACCTAATATTTTTTTACCAGGGAACAAAAGTCAGGCCATAGCTCTTGTTCAATATTCATGGTTTCTAATACCTCACGATATTTTTTTATAAAATATTGCGGATCTGGAGGTTTGCTTGCCAGCTCCTGAATAATAGGCAATACTCTCTCACCTACCAATTTTAGGTCAATAAATTTATTCTTAGAATAGGCCCTACTAAATCTCTCTTGCCAATAAGAACTGTTTGATTCTACTTTAAACTTAATATAATTCAAAATCAGCGATACCTGGTCTCCCTGAGATTCATTCTTTCTGTTTGGAAACTTATTTTTGAGAAAATCAACAAGCCTTTGATTCCCCACTCTGTATAAGTCAATTCCGTAATTGTTCTTTAGCCATGGATAAAAAATAGCATGCTCCATAACCTCAAGTAAAGGGCCAAACAAAGAATCATATCGTTTTTGCTGTTCATCAGATATGTTCCTATTTTCCCTCGGAAAACTATGTAAAGTCAGCCATAAATGACCCATTTCGTGAGAAACAGGTAGCTCTTTCTCAGGCGTCATTGGTGCTAATGACTTTAAACAGATAAAGAACCTTTTTTCACTGCCGGTGAAGCATGCCTCATCTTCTGTCAATTCAGGAGATTTGCCTGTGATTATTTCATATTCTAACTCATCAACAAAGACTAGTGGACGCCCATCAGAGTGTGAGAGAATATCATCCATCAGTTTTTGAAGAGTAGGACTAAGTTGTGACCTAATATCTTCGCTATCCATTAACACATCTACATTTTATTATTAAAGTATGTTACAAAATAACACAACTAACTGACAACCAATGGTCAGTCTTATTTATAATTTGTCATACTTCCTCAACATCGCCTTCATCTCCTCTGTTACCTCTTTCCTAAGTTCAGGGGAGGACAAAATCTCAACATGAGGTATCCAGTGGTATATCCACCATTTAAGTCCTATATTCCCCTTATACTGGAAACAGAATTATGAGCAACGGAACCAGGGGCGCACCACAAAATTTTCACGGCTATATAATGTTTCACCACCGTGAATCAGCACCCCTGTTTTTGAAGCTGGGGGACCAAAGGTAGTGTAATATCTGAGTCCGTCAAATAATGATCTGCCAATGGTCTCTGTAGATTTTACCTCTACAGGGATTAGTTTTTTCCCTATATCCATCACAACATCAATCTCATGCCCCGTCCTGTCCCGCCAGAAATAGAGGGGCGGTGCCTCTCCCCTGTGGGCAAAGGACTTGTAAAGCTCTGCCAGAACAAAGGTCTCAAATATCGCCCCCTTCATGGCATGGTCAGCGATATCCTCAGGCTCTCGTATCCTGAGGAGATAACACAAGAGGCCTGTATCGAGGAAATAGAGCTTTGGACTCTTTATTATCCTCTTTGAGAAATTTGTATGATGAGGAGGAAGAAGGTGTATGATAAAACCTGCCTGGAGTATTGAGGTCCAGTGTCTTGCAGTAGTATGGGATATCCCGCAGTCTGCCGCAATGGATGATAGATTAAGCAATTGCCCTGTTCTGCCTGCGCACAGTCTTACAAACCTTTGAAATGTCTCAAGGTTGCCGATATTAGCCACCTCCCGCACATCCCTCTCCACATAAGTCCTGTAATATGCAGAAAGCCAGTCATGAGGCTCTAATCCCCTGTCATGTATGCGAGGATAAAGGCCGGAGTAAAGTATCTCTTCCATGCTGAATGCAGGCTTCTTTATCGCTGATGGCAATATTTCAATCTTCCACGGGTCAGATTCTAGTCTGTTCAACAGTTCATCGAGGCTTAAGGGGAGAAGTTGAACTATGGCGGTTCTTCCTGCAAGGGTCTGACTGACCTTTTCCATGAGGTGAAATTGCTGAGAACCTGTAAGTATAAATCTTCCCGGAGCTTCATTACTATCAACAATCCCCTGGATATAAGAAAGAAGTATCGGCGCTTTCTGAATTTCATCAAGAATTACACCACCGCTGAATCTCCTCAGGAATCCCTTAGGGTCAGCAATGGCAAACTCTCTCTCATGAGGCTCTTCAAGACTAACATAGTTGTGCTTCTTAAAAAGTATCTTTGCAAGGGTTGTCTTTCCAGACTGACGGGGGCCTGTTATGGATACAACCGGGAACTTCCTTACAAGGTCAATTAGCTTTCTGGATAGGGTTCGTTTAAACATGGATAAATTATAAATCAAACAAGGCAATATGTCAAATTGAAAGCAATACTTTCAATTTGACAGAACACGGATGGTTGAGGATTTGTGGTATAAGGGTAGGATAGCTGCTGAAGATTATCTTTTATGCTATCTCAATATCGATATAACCTGCAATAAATCCTTTTCCTTTTTGGACTTAAACATTCACATTGACAACTCTTTTGTTAATCTATAATATTAAAAAACAGCTTCCTGCCAGAATCCTGAATAAAAGAGGCTAAATTACTATGGAAAATCTCAAAAAACTTTGGTGGCCTAAAAAGAGGCATCTATCCAACATTAACTCCATAGTAAAGAAGCACAGGATAGGTGTGGAGAAGAATCTTTTTCCGCTGGTCAATGCCTATTACCCGGTATTGGTGACCAAACATAGCGGTGAGTTCCGCAAGATGATCGAGCTTACCACCAAGATGACCATGGTGGGCCGCGCCTGTACAGAAATTGCCGGCTACCCATTTGATGAAAGACGGCTGAAGATAAGCAGTCTCTTCGGTGCATGTTGTTTCCTTGCAGATAGTTTTATTGATGATTTTGGAGAGGAGGCTTCAAAGGAATACATCGAACGCTTTGAGCTCCTCCTTACAAAGGGATGGTTTGAGATAAGGACAAAACGGGAGGGGCTCTTCTATATTATCGTGTCGAGGATCTTTGCAGAGAGAGATGTGCTCGATACAGTAATCAGGCAGGCTATATTCTGGCAATTTATGGCACAGAAGAGGGATATCGGTTTGCGCCTCAGTCTGTTGCATTTCTCAAAGCTATCTCATTCAAAGAAGCTCAATCTCTTAAGGGAGTGCGGACGGGATAAAGGGGGCTGCGTTGCCTCGGTTTTATCACTCCTCCTTGTGCCAGAGATACCGCTCAGATATCGGCATCTGTTCTATATGGCAGGCATGCTCTTTCAGTATATTGATGACTATGGTGATTATCATTACGATCGGTATTACAATAGGATGACTTACATGAATCAGGTACGATATCCCTCAGGCACCCTGCGCAGAATATTATATAAATATATCCAGATACTGCACGAAGGATTGCCTGGATGCATGGGCAGGGATATTCTGCTCACATTCCTCCTAAGGTATTTTGTTACAAGGATTGAGAAGCACAGGCTTGAACAGTACAGGGGAGAATACTCCTGGACCACCTATGAATAGGCAGCGTAAATGGGGCTTTACCGCGATAGGTGATGCCATCGCAGTAAAACTCCAGACCCTGCGGGGAGAGGGGAAGATTAATGATGAACAACCCCTCCTTAAGCTTGATTATAGAGATCAGGGGGCAAAGGCGCCGTTCCAATACGATGTAGCAAACGCTACAGTGCATAGAACCGGATGCAGTGCAATTCCTGACAGTTCTCAATATGCGCTGTATGCCATGTGGGAACTGAAGGAAAGGGACAGGAAGTTCACCTGCAGAAAATGCCGACCTGAATTAATAAAAGACAACGGTATGAAAAAAGATAACGCCTCTGACATTCTGTATGGTTTTCTATCCATTCTGGACCAATTTGGTTCAGTCCTTGCCGAAAGGGGAAAGGAATACCGTAATTCCAGACATGGAAAACAGGTGTCAAATACTATTGATACTATTTTATCGGAACTCGACAACCAGCAGAGAGAGGGGATTAAATTTGCATTTTCATCCATAGACAGTCTGTTAAGGCTTATTCATGAGTATAATAATACTTTGGAGAATGGGGCGAATAATGGTCGCAAAGTTAGCCTGAGACGGAACAACGGCCGAACGATGAAAGCGTCACAGAAGAGTAAGGGATCGAAGAAAAGAGATTGAAAAAAACTTGACAATACATAAAATTGTGCAATACTTGGTGCAAGGAGAACTCGCCCATTGTCTGCCCTAATAATACTTAAAGTGAGATTAGGTCCTCTTGTATCGCTGGAGGTAACCGGAGAGAGCTGCAAAGAGATCTGCGAGGCGCTGAAGGGCTATGAGGACCTGAACAAACAGGTTGATGCCATGTGCGCTGATCTTGCTGAACGTGTCTACCCTGAAGGTGATGAACCTGCCGTTAAACAAGAACAGGAGGTGCAGAATGAAGTTTAAAGCCCAGGGTGTTATGAAGAGTTGCCCCAACTTTGCAACAGATGTAAAGGCGGGGCCACTGGACTTTGAGATCACTGCAGGTGCAAGGCTTGAGGGGGCTTTAGGCCCCGTAGATGCCTCTATGGATGAAATACCCATAAGGCTGGCTATCCCTTTTCTCAGACGAACCAATAGACCTGTAGTTGCGTCCATCGGTGGCTTTAAAGTAAAACTTAATCCCTTCGGAATAAAGGTTGAGCTGGCAAATGTGAATGTAAAAGGGATACTCGGCACAAAGGGGATACAGGTAAAGGCTGATGCCCGTGTGGACTGCAAGACAGATATGAAGCTGAAAGGTGAGTTGGCCGGGAAAGGTGGCGTAATAGAGGTTAATCTTGGCGATGAGGATTTAGATTTTGATGAGCATGAATGCAAATAAAACGGAGGACTTTGTTTGAACTGCCATATACCCTCTCGAAGAAATTTTTGTATACCGACGGTTAAGCACCATGTTATATGCCGGCATCAGATTGAAGTGGAGGTTGTGCCCGCCCTTGCAGAGGTCTATTTTCAGGATGAACGTTATGAAGACGCGGTTGATACACAGGTGCGCTTTACTGCATCAGTATATAATGCACCGACAGAAAAAGTCTCATGGCAGGTCTTGAGTTTGGCAGGCGGTCCTGGCGCAGGCACTATCGATGCGTCAGGGCTTTACACAGCCCCCCTCAAGGGAGGTCACCCTTTTACAGTAACCGATATCATTGTTGCAACTTCCGTAGATGACCCCATGAGAAAGGCCTATGTTCGGGTTACCATCGTAGGTAGAGGACCCGAACCTTTGCCAGTGCCAAAACTTGAGGTCTTTCCTAAAACAGCATTTCTCTATTATCCTGAAGGGGCACACAACAATCATATAGATAAAAGCAACACCATGCAACTCTTCCGTACGAGGATACACAATGCCCTCAACCCTCAGATTAAGTGGTATGTGGATAATACTGAAAAACAGAGCGGTTACCAGGACTGGTATCTTTATGAGCTCAGCGGTTCGGGGGCTCAAAAAACCGTCAGGATAAAGGCAAGTATAACAATAGGTTTAAATACAATACAAGATGAGGCAGTAGTCATGCAGCTTAATTATTCATGGCCGGGCATAGTATAGCAGCGGTCTGAGAGCGATTTTCTTATGGCAACGGATGTCAGGATTACATCAGATTCTAAGATAGGGATTAAAGGTGTTGATGGTGCTGATCATCTCCATGTAGATATCAACTATATAGACCCTTTACGCATAAGCCAGGTTCAGAAAATAGCCCCTGTTGCCGTCCATATAAAAGAGGTCAATCATATAGATCCCATATCAGTGGAAGCCCTGAATGTAAGCGAGGTCAGAAATATCGACCCCATAAAGGTTGAAAAGTTCAGCGTAACAAACCTCCCCATGGTAAATATGTCCCTGCGACAATTACCGCCGGTTGATATGAATATAAGGAAGCTGCCGCCTCTGTCTGTAGGCACACATCAGGATTTTCATGTCCCCTCAGACTACACGGTAAGCGGGAGGCTTCTTGGGATAGAGTTCTTCCGTATCCGGATTGACGGCTGCACAAATATTATTCCGAGGGAAAGGTTCAGACAGGAACAGGAGAGGGTGCCCAGCAGAAGTTTTCCAGTCCCTGCTGCAGGAGGAAACAAGGCCATTCCATCTGTCTGCAGGGAGACCTCAGTAAGCACCTCGCATATTTCATCATGCAGGCATGACCACAAGGGATTTAAAATGAAAAAAGACCTTACAAACTTTCACAGGGGGACTTATGGAAGCAGTCTACATGCTGTGTCTCCGTCTGTTGAGAGAAAAGGCTCCATCTCCTTTGGCATGCCGCATACGAATTTTTATATGTCCGGGACGAAAACAATAGATACAACCAGTGAGAGTTCAGTAAGCAGTGGAGATTAAGATATGCATCAATTCAGCCACACCAATTATCAAGGACAATGCTGCAAACCTGTCCATTATCCAGGACTTGCAGGTATTTTCAGCGGTATTATAAATCTGACGACAACAGCACTATACGGTGGCACAAGTATTGTGAGGAGGATCGTGGAAGGTTCTGTCTGGCATGGGGTATGTGATTGCTGCTCACCATGGTATAATCAGTGCAACCGCTGTTGTCAGCCAGAACGCCACTGTTACTGCATTGAGTGTGAGCCAACGAGTTATACATCCTGCTGTCGCTGATGATATGGGTTAAATCTCCCTGCTGAAGAGAGGGGGCGGTAATCTCTCTTCATGAACATTTTGGGTGAGATATGAAATCAACTGAAACAGATAAAAGACAAAAAAATTCCAGAAAAAGGAAGACATCCGGGAAAAGGACAAATAAATCTGATGGCAAAACATCAAAGGGCTCACCAGCAGGCAGATTATCAGCACATGAACTTCTAAGCCGAACAGAACAACTGAGTTCTATTCTCACCAAAGGGCTTGATCTGGCTGAGGCAAGCATAAGGCTTGGAATAAATCTCGTGAATAAATTTGGCTCTGTTGCACAGGGACAGATTATCGACAGGCTGTCAGGCCCTATTCTTCATGGACCTGCGCCGTATCAGAAAAACCCTGAGGAGCAAGGATCCTCTGCCCAGGGCTATCAGAATACCGAAGAGGCCGGCATTCCTCAACCATCTGATACGCATAAAAACCTTTATATAGTAAACCGCCTGCCGCTTTTTTCAGGGAGTCCTGTACAACTCTCTTTTTCGATTAATAATGATTCAGCCTCTGCTGCAAAAAAGATTCACCTCGAGATAGAGGATTTCATCGGGGCAACCAGCCGTTTTAAGATAAAATCTAAAATGTTTTCAATAAAGCCATCAAATATCATAATAGCACCAATGGATTTTGAGAAATTTGTCCTGACAGGGAAGGTCCCGGCTGAAGCACCTGCAGATTCCTATAATAGCTGGATAAAGTTCTCAGGCGAAGAGGAGATAAAGATACCTGTTATTCTGGCGGTAAGTGCTCAGCCATAGAAGAATGCAATTTATTTTATATCTTTCGGTCATACTATGGTTTTCGATGTCATAATAGTCGGCGCAGGGCCGGGCGGAAGTAGTGCTGCTACATTTTTGGCCGCTCAGGGTATATCAACCCTGCTTCTGGATAAGGCAACTTTTCCGCGGGATAAGGTATGCGGTGATTGCCTGGCACCGCAGGCTCTTTACTGGCTTGATGAACTGGGCTGTGTAGATGAGGTTCTGGATCAGGCAGATTCATGCATCACCGCAGGTTATATCTTTCTGAACGGAAAATATTTATTCACAGGGGATTTTCCGCAGAATACCCGGTATCCAGGTTTCTGTACACTCCTTGAGAGAAAAAAGCTGGATTATATTATGGTGAAAAATGCAGTAAAAAAAGGTGCGATTTTCAAACCAGGTTGTCTCGTAAAGCGGATATACAGAAATGATGATTATATTATTGTAGATGCTGTATCCGAAGGCACAGATATACAGTTCAAAGGCAGGCTCCTCATAGGTGCGGACGGTGCGAATTCTATAGTTTCTCGTTCTATCGGCAATGTATTGAGGGACGGTACCACTGCTGTTTCAGTGCGGGCATATTATGAAAATGTTCATGGAGAATGGCCCCAGATACAGGTATATATCGATGAAAGGTTTTTCCCTGGCATCGGCTGGGTATTTGTAAATAACAGGGGAAGGGCCAATATAGGTATAGGCTATATCTTTGACAAAAATTTTCCTGTGAAGGATAACCTAAGAAAGGTTTTTGATGATTTCGTCAACAGGGATTTGAAAAGATATTTAAAGGGTTCCAGGCCAGCAAGCCCAACCGCAGGGTGGTGGGCCTCATTTTTCAGGCCCAGAACAGTGATAGCTGACAGGGTGATGCTTATCGGTGATGCAGCTAATCTTGCCGATCCTATAAACGGCGCAGGAATCCATAAGGCTATGGAAAGTGCTTATATAGCTTCAACATCGGCAGTGCATGCTGTTGCGACAGATGATTATTCTGTTGCTGCCCTGAGGAGATATGAAGCACTCTGGAGAGAAATGGACGGATTTGACTGGCAGGTGCGTCAGTTACTGCTTTCCATCGCAAAAAATCCAAACCTTAAGGAGGTTTATCTGCTTCTTATAAAGTATATAGCGAGGCTTGCAAGGGCGGATGCACGATTTCAGGGTTTTTGCGGAGGGGTCTTTAGCGGCATCATACCTGCTGGTGATTCTATTTCACCTGCTGCCTTACTGGATGCTATTCCCCTTGATCCGGCTGTATGGTTTTCTCTGTTCAGGGCCTCAGACAGGTCAGTATCTCTCCCTGTTCATGATACAATCTTAGCCGGGCTGAATGTTATAAAAACTGTTGGCAGATTTGCCTCGAACCCATCTGAGAACATCGACTGGGGGGTCGAGGTTTTTAATAACGCAATTGGAACAGCATCCGGCATTATGCAGTTGCCATTGCTCGCTGCAGGTATTGAAACATAATTTGCTGAGATACTATTTTAGTATTGACTTCAGGACTTAAACAGACCCTATGATTTATGATTGTATAATAGTTGGTGCAGGACCTGGGGGAAGCAGTGCTGCTACATTTTTGGCCCGCCAGGGGATATCAACCCTGCTCCTTGATAAGGAGGTTTTCCCGAGGGATAAGGTATGCGGAGATGGGCTGGCACCACAGTCACTCTACTGGATTGATGAGCTGGGGTGTATAGATGAGGTCCTGGATCAGACAGATTCATGTATCACCACCGGTGACATCTTTATAAACGGTGAGCATCTATCCACGGGAAGATTTCCTCAGGATGCCCAATACCCGGGTTTCTGTACCCTCCTTGAAAGGAAGAGGCTTGATTTTATCCTGGCAAAGAATGCAGTAAAAAACGGTGCAGTCTTTAAACCCGGTCATATGGTAAAGGAGATAGACCTGACAGGTAAATATATAGTGGCGCGTGCAGAATCCGATGGAAAGATGGCTGAATTTCAGGGGATGCTTCTCATCGGGGCAGACGGCGTAAATTCTGTAGTTGCCCGTTCTATTGGTAATATATTGAAGGAAGGTACATCTGCTGTATCCGTAAGGGGATACTATGAGGGGGTTGATACAGGCAGATCGCAGATACAGATCTATTTCAACGAACGGTTCTTCCCGGGCTATGGATGGGTATTTACAGACGATAGTGGAAAGGCAAATATTGGTATTGGCTATGCCATCGACCGAAACTTTCCGAAGAAGCGAAATCTCCAGCATGTCTTCGATGAGTTCCTCGGGAAAGATCTGAAGGGGCTGTTAAAAAATGCAAGACCGGATGGCCCTACGGCAGGCTGGTGGGCGTCTTTTTTCCGTCCAAAATCAATGGTTGCTGAGAGGATCATGCTTATAGGGGATGCGGCGAATGTCGCAGATCCAATCAACGGCGGGGGGATACATAAGGCTATGGAAAGTGCATTTATATCATCACAGGTTGCTGCCTATGCACTTTCATCAGGAGATTTTTCTGTAGAGACCCTGCGTACATATGAAATGCTCTGGAAAGAACATGCCGGATTTGACTGGCGTATCGGCGAGTTCCTGCTTACGATTGCAAAGAACCCTGACCTGCGGGAGCTTTACCTTTTTCTTTTGAAGAATATCGCCAATCTGACAAAGGGGAATGTGCATTTACAGGAATTCTGCAGCGGTGTTTTTCTTGGCATGATACCACTCAAAGATGCCATATCCCCTATTGCACTGTTGAATGCCATCCCGCTTAAGCCCTGTGATTGGGTTTCAATGCTCTATTCGTCCGGAAGAGGGGGTTCTCTTGGTCTTTATGATGCCTTCTCAGCAGGGGCAAATATAGTAAAAATGGCAGGCAGGATTGCTGTTAATCCGCTCAGTCATCTCAATTGGGGGGCGGAAGTCCTCAAAAAGTCTATCGGTCTTGCAGGAAATTATATGGATGCTCTGACTTACCAGGGTGTCATAGGATGCATACAATAATTTTCATGTGCATCAAAGGAGGGGAACATGGCAATAAAAATTTTAGGGCCGATCAATGAAATTATCAACAAAACTGCCACCGCAATGATAGACAACAAGATTACAGAAGATACGGCAAAGGTATTAAATACCCTGATTACTGCCAGTTTTGATGCGGTAAACGAGACCTTAAAAAAGGTTCAGGATATTACAAAATCTGAACCATAGGTGTAAGGCAAATCTGAGTTGCAGTAATCTTGAGTTCTGTGTAATCAATTTAATGTATAGAAAGGAGGGGCTGAATATGTATCATGTATGCTGTAACAGGCAGAAGCCGGTTTTCGTGTATTATCCCTATTACGGCTGGCCAGGATATCCGCCATATTATATGCCTGCGTGTTGTCCGGTCTGTTCTATGCCGTACTATCAATGCACATGCAAGGGTGAAAAAACAATGATGCTGCCCGAGGAACTAACTGTTGATACGAGTTCTCCAAAGGAGGCATTTATAGGTGGTAATGAAGATGTGAATCTTACCCTAGAATATATGTCAGATGGGGGAACCCCGGCAAGCCGTAGTGTTAAATTGACAATAACAGGAACCGGCGGGACTACAGTTTGGGAGGAGACGAATATCACCGACGGCTATCATGTAAAGAACGATTTTGCATCTATTCCACCGGGCTCAATGGTCAAGATTGAGGTTAAGAACTGCAAAGCCCGTTTGAGGTGGTGTGAGTCAGTCTGTTGTTAATACGATGGAAAAGAATTCCTTAATTGAGAAAATTAAATCGGAGGTCTGCCATGAATGGAAGAATTCATAGAACTGCATCCTTAGGCCCTATAGCCACTACTCATAGACAGAGCGGGCAGGTGCTGGGTTTTCCGCACCATCCACCTGTCTATCACGGTAGTTTCTGCACATCATGCTGTCACCCTGTTTCAAAATGTTGCTGCAACAGGGAATGCATAAAGGAGACAAAGGAGTTATTGGTAAAACCAGCAAAGAAAAAGACTACTGCAGGGATATTAAATTTGTTAAAAAGCAGGATGGTATCCTTTTCACCCGCTGAACAGCCGGAAGAGAAAACGGAAGAAAGAGAGGAAAGGGCTGGGTCGATCCTATCTACAAACATTTCAACCTTAACTACCAATCTGCAGGCTGGAAGGGTTGCCTGGGGGATGGATGATGCCGTCATCGGTGGCGGGTGTTGTGTTCATCTGTCTATAGAATACATGCAAAATATAGATGAAACCTCGCTTATATCAACGAATGTCATTTCTATTGTAATGGCAGATGTGCTGGACACGGAAGGCACTCTCCTTTTATGGAGCAAGTTTAAATTTCCTTCTGGCTATCACATAAAAGAGGGAATAATTACCACCAATCCTGGCGCTAAACTGACTGTAATTGCATTGAATGCCATCGCGCGTGTCAGATGGTGTGAGATCTTTAGTTGTTAAATTTTATATAGAACAAATATTCAGGAGGGGATACCATGCCTAAAAAGACCGACAAGAAAAATAGTAAAGGACCTGAGCCTTTTCCAGAGATGAATAAGGCTAAGGAGGCCTTTAAAGAATATAAAAATCGAATGGCAGCCGATACCAACAAGATGGGGGGTAAGGATGTAAAATTCAAACAGCCTATGAGCGGGGAACCAGTAATGCAGCCGTTTATACATATGCCTCAGCCTCAGTTTCAGGGGCAGACAGGTAATATGCCCCACCCATTTCTCTATAATCCGCATGCACCTTATATGCAATCTATGGGAAACTTAGAAACGCCTCTATTCAGCAGTTTGGGCAATATGTTAAAGCTCGGTGTGAATCTTATAAATGCAGGCCTTGCCGGCGGACTCCAGCTTATAGAGGGTTTATCAGGCGGCGCTTACTGCAGTGATTCTCATGCAAGCTGTTCCTCTTGCTGTGAACCTTGCAGTTGCTGCGAAAACACATCCTGCTGCGAGCCATGTGACTGCTGCAATCCGAGTGTGCATAATTGCTGATGACCATAAATCTTTTATTTAGATTAAATAATCAGCATGGCGTCGCCATAGCTATAAAATCGATAGCCTTTCTTTATAGCCTCATGGTAAGCATTCAATATCAAATCCCGTCCTGCAAAGGCACATACAAGCATTAAAAGGGTTGATTTTGGCAGATGAAAGTTAGTTATGAGTGCCTTCATAATTCTAAAATTGAAGCCATTATAGATGAATAGGTTCGTATAACCCTTTATTGCATTGACTTTGTCATTATATACATAAGATTCAAGTGCCCTGGCAGTAGTCGTCCCTGCTGCAATTATTCGTTTTCCTGATTTGACTGCACTATGAACCTTTTCAGCTTCCGATTCTGTTATCTCATAGTATTCAGGGTCAATCTTGTGCTCCTTGATAATTTCTTTTTTTACAGGTTTAAATGTCCCATACCCCACATGGAGTGTCACCTTAGCAATATCTATCCCCTTTTTTTCTAATTTATCAAGGAGTTCTTCTGTAAAATGAAGGCCTGCAGTTGGTGCAGCTACTGCACCCCTCTTTTCAGCATAAACTGTCTGGTATCTTTCATAATCGAGTGAGGGAACTATATCTCTTTTTATGTAAGGAGGGAGAGGAACTTTACCATATTTTTCTAATAATTCATACATATCACCATCGCATTTAAATATAGCCTCACTTCCAGATAGTCTGCACTCTAAATCACCCTCACCAAATATAACCTCTAAATTCTCCTTATCTCCTTTGCATTTTACCATGACCCCCCACCTGCCTCCCCTCAATCCCCTCTTTCTAAAGGAGGGGAAAGGGGTGGTTGATTTTTCATCAGACATCTCCTTTAGTAAAAAGACCTCTACCATCCCGCCTGTATTTTTTTTTCTGCCAATCAGCCTTGCAGGGAAAACGGATGTGTTATTCAATACCAGAAGGTCAGAGGGGGTAAGATAGTCTGTTATATATTTAAAAATTGTATGTTCAACCCTCCCGTCCTTTCTGTCCAGAATCAGGAGCCTTGAGCCATCCCTTTCTCTTGCTGGATATTGGGCTATTAATCCTCTGGGTAAATAATAATCAAAATCAGAAAGTTTCATAAAGAGTAACCAGGAATAGAGAAGACAGAATTCAGAAGATAGAAGTTTTTTTATTCTGAATCCTGACTCCTTACTCCTGAATTCTATATTCCTTTATTTAATCCTCTTTATCTCAATTCCGGGATAATAATATTTCAGGATATCAATAAAGCTGTAACCTTTCTCTGCCATCCCCTTTGCACCCCACTGACATAAACCGACGCCATGCCCCGAACCCCTGCCGTAAAATACAAAACTCCCTTCATTTTTTTTAATTCTAAAAAGGGTGCTCTTTATCTCATCATAGCCAATAATCTTTCTGAAATTTACTCCACTGATTCTCTCTACACCATTCCTGTGCCTTATCTGGAGTTCCGATACCCTTTTAGAGGAGGTGAATGAAGTTGGTTCAATGGAGAAAATACCATCCACCTTTATGCCATTCTTTAACAAGGCTATCTCCATATCCACAGCATCTATCTCTGTCTCCCAGTGATAATTCGGTGCATCTTTGTCAAATTCACACTTAATACTTTTAAGATAACCTTCCCCTTCACCACCCCATACATCTGCTACATCCTCTGTAATACCTCCGCTGACAGAGTGGTAGAATGCCTTTGCAAATTTACCCCTGTAGGTAAGGACAATCCCTTTTGTATCTTCTATTGCCTTATTGGTCATTTCATTCTCATTCCTTACTCCGCCATATACCTGATCAGCAGTTGTAGCCTCCATATGATAGAGATTGTTCTTTCTATTCTCTTTCTGATAAAGGGCATAGGTTCTTGCAACTACTGCCTGTGCCTTTAGAGATTCAGGATGCCATTTTGCGGAGATCTCTTCATTGATAACACCTTTAAGATACTCCTCCACATCCAGTTCATTTATCACCAGGAGCCCACCTTTATCATCCTTTACAATTTCAATACCCCCCCTGTAAACATTCTTATCAACCCTGATTAAAGAATCCTCCTGCGACGGTATCTTTACTCTATTACCAAACTCAGTGTTGTTGATAGTTATACCTGGATTTGATACCTTTACATTCAGTTTCATGATGGCCTTTGTAACAAAGGTGCGTCTGGATGCAATGTCAATAATCCTGGTCCTTTCCATAAGTACCATTTCTATGTTAGGTGATTTTTTTAAAGCAATACGAACAAGGTTCACCTTAACATTGTCGAATCTATGTGCACCTTCTGATACACTTGTAAACAGGAGGAAGAAAAGACAAAAGGCCTGAATGAAAAATATATACCTGGAGGGGTTGCATGCAAAATCAAAAATAGAAAATAGTTTACACTGAGTTATTTTAGGCTTTATTCGTGCCATGTATATATTCGTGAGACCCCTATTTCTGTATTTTATACATCAAGCCTACTTTCTGCTAAAAAATGAGAAGATAAGGGTTAGTATAATACTTATAATTATGGATGTGGCAATGGGGAAATAGAAGGTGAAATTCTTTTTCTGTATAAAAATATCTCCTGGAAGCCTCCCTATCCATGGAATCTTATCAGCTAATAAGATTGAACCGCCTATGATGATAAGGATTACACCAAAAAAAATGAGCATCTTTCCTAAGGGATAAAGTTCAAACATATAAAATTAAGCTCAAAGCTCAAGGCCTTTTCGAGCTTTCAGCTTCTAACTCCTTGATATGAACCTCTTCTCTCCATCGCTCCATCAATAGCCATAAGGATATCTGTTTTTTTCAGTGACCAGAGTGGTGCAATGAGCTTCTTCATCGGGGCATCTCCAACCAGCCTCTGAATTATTATATCATAGGGCAGAAATTCAAGGAAATCGCATACTAAATTTACATATTCATATTCATCAAGAGTTTTAATTTTCCCATCAAAATAGAGTTCCTCAAGGGGTGTACCTCTAAGAACTTGAAGTTGATGAAACTTTATTCCCTGTATTCCAAGCCCCCTTACTACCTTTGCAGTTTCCATCATATCAGCAGGTGTCTCACCGGGGAATCCAAGAATAACATGGATGCATATACTGAAACCCCTCCCTTTTGCCCTCTTGACGGCATCTAAAAATTGCTCAAAGGTATGCCCCCTGTTAATAAGTTTGAGTGTCCTGTTATGAATGGATTGCAGCCCAATTTCAAGCCAGAGGTAGGTTTTTGCACCATATTCCTCAATGAGGTTAAGGGTTTCATCTGAGAGGCAATCAGGTCTCGTCCCTATAGAAAGACCTACAACTCCATCTATATTCAATGCCTCGTCATAGAGACCCTTAAGGGTATGTAAGGGGCAATAGGTGTTTGAATATGCCTGAAAGTAGGCAATAAATTTATGAATATTATTTTGACCTCTTATCTTTGAAATTGATGAAATCAGTTGTTCCCTTATCGGAAGTCTTTTATAGGGATGGGGAAGGTAATTGCTTCCTTCACTGCAATATATACACCCCCCTGTCCCGACCCTCCCATCCCTGTTGGGACAGGTAAATCCTGCATCAAGGGGGACCTTCCATACCCTCTCTCCAAATACCTCTTTGAGGTGATGGCTGAAATGATGGTATCTCATCATTCCTGCCTTGATATTGCCTCGTATTAAATTCTCAGGGGTTCTCCTGATTAATTCCACATCACCTATACTCCTCTACCCATGTATTTTCCTTTGGAGGTATTGGCGGGGCTTTCTTACCGCATCCTGTTACAATAATAAATAATGAATGGTAAAAAGTAAGGAGGAATAAAAATATTAAACAGCCTTTCCATATCTTGTTTACGACACCTGATACATTTCTCTCTCTATTCACAATTTTATTTCCCTTTCTATCTCCTTCAATCTTTTCTTGACACCCTCTAATGCTGTCCCACCCCCTACCTTCCTGCTATTAACCGATGCCTCTATAGAAATCACCCTTTTTATATCTTCATCAAAGGTCTTTGAAAACCTCCTCCATTCTTCAGATGATAAATCCTCCAGTCCTTTTGATGTCTTGATGCAGTAAGCAACAACCCTGCCTGCAATTTGATGACTATCCCTGAAGGGGATCCCCTTTTTAACCAGATAGTCTGCCACATCTGTTGCAGTGAGGAATCCTCCTTTTGCAGCATCGAGCATCTTTTCCTTATTTATTGTCATCGTTTGTAATAAAGGAGAAAAGATTTTAAGACAATCCTTTAAGGTATCAACAGTATCAAAAATGGCCTCTTTATCCTCCTGCATATCCTTGTTGTAAGCAAGCGGCAGACCTTTCATGGTTGTTAATAGAGAGAGAAGATTTCCATAGACTCTCCCTGTCTTACCCCTTACAAGTTCAGGGACATCTGGATTCTTCTTCTGCGGCATAATGGATGAGCCTGTAGAAAAGGCATCAGATAACTCAATAAAACCAAATTCCTGAGAGGACCATAGGATTATCTCCTCGCTTAACCTGCTCAGGTGCATCAATAAAATAGATGCTGCCGAGCAAAACTCAATACAAAAGTCCCTGTCACTTACAGAATCAATGCTATTGTCTGTGGGCTTCGAAAAACCCAGCTCCCTTGCTACAAACTCCCTATCTAAAGGATAGGGGCTTCCTGCCAGTGCCCCGGCACCGAGAGGCATAACATTCACCCGCTTAAGGCAATCTTCAAACCTTTCATAATCCCTTTTCAGCATTTCATAGTATGCTAACAGATGATGACTGAAAAGTATTGGCTGCGCCCTCTGGAGATGGGTATAGCCTGGCATTATGGAGGTCAAATTTTTCTTTGCGACATCTGATAATGTTTTTTGCAGGTCCTTTATTAAGCCTTTAACCTCCTTAATCTCATCCCTCAGATATAATCTCATATCAAGTGCAACCTGATCATTTCTGCTTCTGCCAGTATGCACTTTCCCGCCGACTGAACCAATTTTTTCAATCAGCCTTTTCTCAATTGCCATATGGATGTCCTCCAGATCAGGGGTGAATATGAACTTACCAGAGTCAATCTCCTTTTCAATTGCCTTAAGTCCAGAGATAATTCTATCTGCCTCTTTATTTTTAATAATGCCCACCCTTGCCAGCATCTTCGCATGGGCAATAGAACCTTTAATATCACACCTAAACAGCCGCTTATCAAAATAAATAGATGCATTAAACTCTTCAACAAGTTTATCTGTGTCCTGTGTAAAGCGACCTGACCATGGTTTTGATGTTTTGGATTGCTTTTTCATCAATATTTCAAGGAATTTTACACTTTGGCATATCTCATTGAGGCAATTTTATCAAAATATTCGAGAACAGGTTTAAAATCAAGATTCATATTTATAACATACGATTCATAATCTGCGGTAATTCTTGAATCTTCTTCAAACAAAACTTTTGCCTCCTTAATTGCACTGTATTGAAATGGAAGAGGGGAGATTTGCAGGAACACAATATCAACTTTCTTAGCCAGGTAAAGCCCCTGAAATATCTCGTAAAGGACAGTGTATAAAGCCCTTGTATCTTCAAGTGCCAGAGAATCTTTCACTACTACCCCTATATCTATGTCACTTAATGGCGTAGTCAGTCCGATTGCTTTTGAGCCAAAGAGATAAACAATTGAAATACCCAGTTCTCTAAGTTTTATCCTGATTTTTTTATTCATACACTTATAACAACCTCTCCTGCAATTCATCCTTTGGTTTTATGCCAAAGTGTTCATAGGCAATCTTTGTAGCAACCCTCCCCCTCGGGGTTCTGTGGATGTAGCCTCCCTGAATCAAGAATGGCTCATAAACATCTTCAATAGTATCTCTTTCTTCGCTGACTGCCATTGCAAGTGTTTCAACACCAACAGGTCCGCCATTGAATTTTTCTATAATGGTAAGGAGTAGCTTTCTATCCATCTTATCAAAACCCAGTTCATCAACCTCAAGCATCTTTAATGCCTCATCCGCAACCTCTTTTGTAATGACACCATCAGCCCTGACCTGTGCATAATCCCTGACCCTGCGGAGGAGTCTGTTGGCTATCCGTGGTGTCCCCCTTGAACGTCGGGCAATCTCAAAGGAGCCATTTAAATCAATAGATATGTTCAAAATTTTTGCAGACCGCTCGACGATAATCTGAAGTTCTTGTTCCTTGTAATAATCAAGACGGTGAATTACACCAAATCTGTCTCTCAGTGGTGATGTAAGTAACCCTGCCCTTGTCGTCGCACCTATGAGTGTAAAAGGTGGCAGGTCAATCTTTACAGAGCGTGCACTGGGTCCCTGTCCAATCATGATGTCGAGCTTGAAATCCTCCATAGCAGGATAAAGTATCTCTTCAACCACATGATTCAGGCGGTGTATCTCATCAATGAATAGGACATCATGTTCCTTGAGATTTGTGAGGATGGCTGCAAGGTCACCTGCCCGTTCAATGACAGGCCCTGAAGTTCCCTTTATATTTACGCCCAGTTCAGAGGCAATAATATTTGCTAGTGTTGTTTTACCAAGTCCTGGGGGTCCATAAAAGAGGACATGGTCTAATGCCTCAGACCTCTCCCTGGTTGCCTGAATAAAGACCCTGAGGTTCTCCTTAATCTTCTCCTGACCGATGTATTCATTTATAGTTCTGGGACGAAGGGTTGTCTCAAAACTAATATCATCATCTTCTTTTTTTGGTGTTATAAATCGGTCTTGCATCTCAATGTGTTCCATAAACGCTATTCCTTCTCAGCATAATGCCTGCCAACCCTGAATCAATGCTGAAACAAGTTCAGCACAAGGTTCAGAGCAAGCTATTGAAGTGATGAATATGCCCTGCAAGCTCATCAAACTCATGTCTTCTACAGCTTCTTTATCCTCTTCCTCATTTTGAGCCTCTACCTCAATGTGTCCAGTAAACTCAAAATCTACAAAATATTTGGGCATGAAACTATTCCTCCAGTATTTTACGATTTGCACCAAGATAAAAAGTTTTTGAAAACTTGTGGTAATTCTTATGCCTTAATTCATATCCAATTATCTCATCAAAGTTTGTTTCAAGAAGATATTCATTTTCTGATATTAAATTACCAAAAGCATCTTCTAAATCTTTACCATCGGCAAATCCGATTACCTGGCAATTCTCAATATCAGGTTCTGGAGATTCAGAATTAGGCTGATAAGTAAAGCCTTCAGTGGTTACAAAGATGAATGATTTCATACATTATAATGTTGTAAAAGTTCCGCTATATTTGGGTCATCAGGGGTCTGAAGATTTTTAAAATTATTCTCAAAAACAATATCGTGAAATTTCTTTTTCTGATTTGAATTCAAAGATGAATAAATACCTTCTCATTCACCTGCCCCATTAAATCTATGTTCTTCTCGGTAGATTATATAGTCATCTGGCATTAACAAAAGCTTTTTGAATTCGTTAATATTCTTTCCGAATGCAGCCTCAATAAATTTTCTTTTTGGTCCCACTACCCCATGAGTTGCGTTGAGTATACATTGTATACCTCTTAAATATCTGGGATTCCAATGTTTCCCAACAAATTTTCTATCCTTATGCGTGACCGGGATATATTTCATCGGAAATGAAAATATTTTAGTGCCTAATCTTTCATTAAGTTCAACATTTATTTTTAATCTCTCATAAAAGTCTTCAGGTATATCATCTTTATAGTTAAAAAGAAATATAAT
>JACQQJ010000064.1 GCA_016207035.1 Nitrospinota bacterium
AGTTATTAAATTTTTTTAAAGGGATAGGAATTAAATATTAGAGGGGGTAAATTATGAATCCACTTCTTCAAAGAATATCTGTTGACCCAGATATTTGTTTTGGTAAAAGGTAATTCATAATCATATGCTGAAAAAGATTAAAATCATCCTTGAAGATATAAAGATTCAGCACACGGTGTTTGCCCTCCCCTTCGCTTTTATGAGTGCCTTTATTGCCTCTCATGGAATTCCACCGCCTGATAAACTATTATGGTTATTTTTTGCTATGGTAGGGGCAAGGAGTTCAGCAATGTCTTTCAACAGGATTGCTGATAAAGACTATGATAGGAAAAACCCAAGGACGAAGGAGAGGGCGCTCCCGAGGGAAAAGATAAATATGTATCAATACATAATATTTCTTTTCATCTCTTCCTTCCTCTTTTTATTGTCGTGCCTCATGCTGAACAGATTGGCACTGATACTCTCACCCCTTGCCCTCCTGATTGTCTTTTTTTATTCCTATACCAAGAGGTTTACCATATTTTCCCATTTTTTCCTGGGTCTCTCTTTAAGCCTGGCACCAATAGGCGCATGGGTTGCAATAAGAGAGGAGATTTCATTGGCATCTATGGTCTTAGGACTCGCTGTCCTATTTTGGCTTGCAGGACTTGATATTATTTATGCCTGTCAGGATGTAGAGTTTGATAGAAGGTATGGACTATTTTCATTTCCTGCAAGATTTGGTATTTCAAGGTCATTGAGATTATCGGCAGGATTCCACATCATAATGACCCTTTTTCTGTTTTCATTGGTCTTTATAGAAAATCTTGGAATCTTGTATATCGTTGGTGTTTTATTCATCGCAGGGCTCCTCTGGTATGAGCACTCCATTGTAAAACCTGATGACCTTTCAAAGGTCAATATCGCCTTTTTCAATGTGAATGGAATTATCAGTATTGGATTGATGGTTATTACTATAATGGATATAATATTTTGAAACATTGTTTATAAAAACTTATTTCTAAATGCAATGGAGTCAGAATAAAAAAATATATCACTGATTGTGATGGTCTTCCAAAATAATATTAACAAATAAGAAAGGAGAATATGAAAAAGATAAGTGGTTTCTTTTTGGTTTTCTTGGTATTTTTATTCATCAACTCAGTCGTTGATGTGGTAGAGGCGATGCCGGTATTTGCACGAAGATATTCCCTTAGTTGTGAGGTTTGCCATGTAGGTATGCCTAAGATCAATAGTTTTGGTGAGGAATTCGCCGGGAATGGTTATCAGCTCCCTGATGAAGATGTCAGGCAACACGGAATAGACCTCAAAGATGAAAAATTGTTATTGCTCCCTGCCATTCCCCTTGCGGTGCGCGCCGATATGTTCCTCCGTGCACGAAGCGATACAGATACCCATTCGGACATCCAGAGCCCGTTCCTGATGAAATTACTATCAAGCGCACCCATTACAAATAATATCAGCTATTATTTTTATTTCCTATTTACTGAAAGGGGCAGTGTCACAGGGATAGAAGATGCCTTTATCTTTTTTAACAATTTTTATAAGGGGCAAGATCTGGATTTGCGATTTGGCCAGTTTCAGGTGTCAGAAATATTATTTCCCCGTGAGCAGCGCCTCACTTTTCAGGATTTTACTTATTATATAACTGCCGTAAGCGATAGTGGATTTAAGCTAACCTATGATCGGGCTGCAGAGCTATCATATAATTTTGAAGTTACAAAAGATGTCGGGATGAGCGTTGTGGCGGCGATTGCTAATGGAAACGGGATAGGTTTCGCTGACAGTAACCGCAATTTTGATTCAGACGACTTTAAAAATTTCTATGGCAAGGTATCTCTGAAGACAGACAGGCATAAAATAGGGGTATATGGCTACTATGGCAGAGAGAGAAATTCTCAACATGTCAGCAATGATTTTTTTAGGGTCGGACCTGATTTTAACTTACTATTTTTAAATGATGTGAATGTGTGGGGAAACTTCCTCTACGGGGAGGATAATAACCCTGCCTTTTCTTTTGCAGGTCAGCAGAAGATTAAATCCCGGGGTGGTCTTGTTGGGTTAACTTACCCCTTCAGCGAAGATTGGATCTTATCCCTGTTGTATAATATAGTAGAGGTTGATGAGAGGGCAAAATTGAATGCTGAAACTTTTACAACAAACATTTCTTATTACCATATGCGTAACTTCAAAATAATGGTGGAATTAACAGGGGATATGAAAGAGGAAAGTCCTTCACATCCTCAGAAAACGCATAATGGAGTAATTGGTCTCGTTTTAGCCTTTTAAAAAATTTCCTTTACAATGTCTGCACAGTTATATCCTTTGAGGAACGGACTAAAAGAAATAGAAGAAAAGGTGATTCATAGTCAAAGGCTCTCCTTTGAGGATGGGGTTACTTTATTTAATTCCCCTGAACTCCTTGAAGTAGGTTATCTCGCCAATATTGTGAGGGAGAGGAAGAATGGCAATAATGCCTATTTCATAAATAACCGCCATATCAACCATACGAATATCTGTATAAACAGGTGTCGTTTCTGTGCATTCAGTAAGGATAAGGGTGAGGAAGGGGCTTATGCTATGACCATTGAAGATGTGCTTAAGTCGGCGAGGGAGTATGGGGTAGATTTGACTGGCTCAAGAAGGGTAAGTGAGTTTCATATCGTAGGAGGGCTCCATCCTGACTTACCGTTTCAGTATTATCTAAATATGGTGGGTGCCCTTCACAGGGAATATCCGGATGTCCATATACAGGCATTTACTGCAGTTGAGATTGAATATCTATCAAGGCTCGCAGGACTATCAATAAGGGATACTCTTATAGAATTCAGAAAGGCTGGGCTCGGCTCTTTACCTGGAGGAGGTGCAGAGATATTTGCTGAGGGAGTCAGAAATAAGGTCTGCCCTGAAAAGATAAGTGGTGAGGATTGGTTAAATGTCCATAGAATAGCGCACCAGATAGATATGAGAAGCAATGCCACAATGCTTTATGGACATATTGAGACTATAGAGGATAGGGTTGACCACCTGATTAAATTAAGGGGGCTTCAGGATGACACTGGTGGTTTCATGTCCTTTATCCCCCTTGCCTTTCATCCTAAAAATACCGAACTTGATTCTTTCTCAAAGACAACAGGGAATCTTGATTTAAGAGTCCTGGCAGTTTCACGACTCATGCTTGATAATTTCCCCCATATAAAGGCATTCTGGATTATGATTGGACCCAAGCTCGCCCAGATTTCCCTCTCCTTCGGAGTTGATGATATTGATGGGACAGTGGTTGAGGAGAAGATTACCCATTCGGCTGGTGCAGAGACAGGACAATCGCTCTCAAGGGATGAATTGGTGAAAATGATTAAAGAGGCAGGCAGGGTTCCGATTGAAAGGGATACACTTTATAACAGTCTAAATAGCTCTTTATAACTTTCCTTGTTTTGATTAACATTCAATGTTGAAATTGTTTTACCTGTGGGCAAAATATCTGAAACCAGTTTTTAAAAGATTACCGCCTTGTGATGCGTATGCGACAAATAATTCATCTGCTAATTCTTCCATCAAAAGGTTTCTCTGATTGGCTGTTTATTGATGTATAGGAAATTATAAAAAAAATTGCCACAGAGTTCACAGAGAACACAGAGAAAAAAAAGATTAAAAAAGAGGCAAGATGCAAGAAAAAATTCTTGCTTCTGGCTTCTTACTTCTTTCTTCTTTTTTTTGTCTTTCTCTGTGACCTCTGTGTTCTCTGTGGCTAATCAGGTTTTTGTTCTTGAATTTAACTGTAAAGCCAAAGGAAAAGAAGGACCTTGCAGTTGAGGCAAAGCAGGGGTTAGACACTGCATTACTGAATACAAAATACCATGCCATTATTATCGGTAACAATAGTTATAAAAACCTCCCGAAGCTGAAGACTGCCATAGCAGATGCAAAGGAGGTGGAAAGAGTGCTTAAAACCCAATACGGCTTTGAGACAAAACTCCTGCTCGATGCTACGAGAAACGAGATACTTACAACCGTCAATGATTTCAGAAAGAGACTTGGCTCAAAAACTTTTATGATAAACATTCGCTCCCAATTTTCTAATTGTCGCAATGGAGACTGTTGATCTATCAGCGGAATCAAGGTGCTTTTTTAGACTGCTATATGACACTTTTAAAATCTCATGCATTTTATAATTTCTATCAAGAATTACCAGTATCAGATAGTCAAATGAATGGGAAATTTTGCTTACGGTCGAACCCTCTTCAGGCCGTTCAATGTCGTCTTTATCACTACGTCTCGCTTTTATTTGCACTCTTTTACCGTCCCGATCAACAGCATCGAAAGTAGAATAGCCATCGGATACCATTTTCAATCCGAGCTAATGACAAACTAATATCTCTCCAATTTCACCTGTTACATTTAATTTCTTTCCAAAGATGCTATCATATTTCAGCGCCAACTCTATTAATGATTTACACAAAGCAAGCATTTCGGGAGAGATATCGGTTACTTTGTAGTATTTATCGGCGTTAAAAATGTCATTGATGACTTTTCGTTCTTTAGTGGTGAATCTTTCATAATATGGCCCTTTTGTATCAGCAATTTGCCATCGCCATGTAACGCAATGCTCTTTCCAGGTTGAGTCGGGATATTCTTTTTTTATCTTAGTCGTTAAATTTGAGAAAGTGAGATGTCCTTTATCGACGGTATTAATAAAATCCTTTATAAGATCTGGGATGCATAAATATTTGCCCGACTTAGATTTTGCCATCAATTTCTCCTTCTGCTTGGAATGTTATCTATAGGCTAAGTTCAACTATATTATTAACAAGTTTTCTCTACTCAAACAAAAACAATTTCATAGTCAAGCAGAAATAGGATAAGTATTCATGCTCAATATCCCAAAGAACTAAAAAGGTCAAAAGTCATCTCAATTTCTGACATATTCTCTGCATATCTTTTTCCACAATCCTTTAGCATCTAATATAAACTCAATTGCCTCTCTTACTGCACCTCTTCCACCCTTTTTTTCTGTAACCATATCCGCTGCATCTTTTACATTACTGACTGCATCTGCAACTGCAATAGAAAGCCCAACCCTCCTCATGAGAGGGAGGTCAACAATATCATCACCAATAAATGCCACATCCCCATCTTTAAGACCAGTCTTTTTAAGGATAGATTCATAGCTTTTTATCTTATCAATTGAATTTTGGTAGACAATTTTAATCCCTAATTCCTTTGCACGGATGTCCACAACACCCGAGTTCCTGCCCGATATTATCGCAGTTATAAGCCCCGCCCTGTGGGCAAGGGCAATTCCATGGCCATCCTTAACATCGAAAAACTTTAATTCCCTGCCCCTGTCATCAATAACAATCCTTCCGTCAGTCAGAACACCATCCACATCCATTATAAGCAGCTTTATCCTTTTTGCCTTTTTTACTACCCCTGATGACATATCTCTTTCATCATACAACCCCTGCCTTGAGTAAATCATGGAGGTGCACAATCCCTTCAGGCGACTTATTATCATTAACAATCAACAGGGAGGTAATAGAATACTGCTCCATTATTTGTAATGCCTTTGCCGCTAACTCATTTTTATCTATTGTCTTCGGGTTTTTAGTCATTATCTCCGATGCCGTAATTTCAAAGATGTCTCTCCTCTTCTCAAGCAATCTCCTTAAATCTCCATCTGTAACGATTCCTTTAAGAACTCCGTCTCTGTCTACTACACTTGTAACTCCTAATTTTTTTGATGATATTTCATATATAACGTCCTTCAGTGGTGTATCTTCCTTTACAATAGGGATAGTTTCCCCCTTGTGCATAAGGTCATTTACTGTAAGCAATAGACTTTTACCAAGACTGCCCGCAGGATGAAAAATTGCAAAATCCTCCTTTTTAAAACCCTTTTTATCCAAAAGGGCAATGCATAGTGCATCCCCCATGGCAAGAGAGGCAGTAGTACTGGCAGTGGGGACAATATCCCACGGGCATGCCTCCTCATCAACAGATACATCCAGAAACACATCGCTACTCCTTGCAATGGTAGATTTAATGTTGCCTGTAATGGCTATATGCTTTATGTTGAATCTTTTGACAACAGGAAGGAGTTTCAATAATTCCTCAGTTTCGCCACTGTTAGAAATAGAGATAATCACATCATCTCTCGTAACCATTCCGAGGTCTCCATGAACACCTTCAGCAGGATGAAGGAAAAGGGCAGGAGTCCCCACACTTGCCAATGTAGAGACTATCTTTTTTCCAATGATACCGGATTTCCCTATTCCTGTAACAACAACCCTGCCATTGCATTTGAAAATAAGTTCAACTGCTTGAACAAAATTATTATCAATGCGGTCAACAAGTTCCGCTATAGCCTTACTCTCAATTAAAAGAACCCTCTTTGCCTGCCCTATTAAATCAGTCTCAGTAAAACTCATTTATAATTAAAGCCTCCTATAGATTATTGCATTTTTTAGGAGAAGATATTCCTACAGTGTTATAATATTAGCAAGGGTCAAATTTTGGATGTTACAATATTATACTGAGATATTAAAATTATTTACATTACTTGTCAATTGCAATTGGTATTGCCTCTCATATCTTCTAACACAAAATAAACTCATTTGACACATCTGATTTTTTGTAATAATATGCCAAAATATGAAAAATAGGATTGCTGTTTATCCCGGTACCTTTGACCCTGTAAGCAACGGGCACCTTGATCTTATGAAGAGAGGACTGGAGATATTTGACAAATTGATTGTGGCTGTAGCACTCAATCCGGACAAGAATCCCCTTTTTACTATAGATGAAAGGGTTGGTTTTATAAAGGAGGCAGTAAAAAATTGGACAAATATTGAGGTAGAATTCTTTGATGACCTCCTGATTGAATATGCAAAGAGAAAGAAGGCAGATGTAATTGTAAAAGGACTGAGGGCAGTATCGGATTTTGAATATGAGCTCCAGATGTCTCTGATGAACAGAAGACTCGACAGTCATATTGAAACTGTTTTCATGATGCCCAGCGAAGAATATTCATTTTTAAGCTCGAGGATATTAAAAGAGGTTGCATTATTGCATGGAGATATAAGGGGCATGGTCCCGCCAGGAGTGGCAGAGGGATTGGAGAGGAAATTCAAAGGCTTGTAGGGGGTGAAGTGAATCTATGAGGCTGGCAAAAAGGGTAAGTACCTTAAAACCTTCTGCTACATTAGAAATAAATGCAAAGGCAGGGGCTATGAAGGCAGAGGGTATAGATATTATTGGATTTGGTGCAGGGGAACCAGATTTTGATACCCCTGAACATATAAAAAAGGCAGCTATAGATGCCCTTAAAAAGGGATATACAAAATATACACCTGTTTCAGGGATAAATCCCCTTAAAGATGCAATAATAGCAAAGCTCCAGAGAGAAAACAGACTCACCTATAACCGTGAAGAGGTAATGGTCTCATGTGGGGCAAAACATGCTCTATATAACATTGCCCAGGCAATGTTTGAAGAGGGGATGGAGGTAATCATACCCGCCCCTTACTGGGTATCTTATCCTGAGCTAATCCTCCTCTCAGGGGCAACACCTGTATTTACTGATGCCACTGAGGAAGAAGGTTTTCTCCTTACCGTGGAGAAATTTGAAAGGGCGATTACCAGCAGAACAAGGGCATTGATACTGAACTACCCATCTAATCCTACAGGTGCTACATATGACTTAGATACATTGGAGGGGATTGCGGAGGTAGCAATCAGGCATAATATCTTCATTATTTCAGATGAGATTTATGAAAAGATCCTTTATACAGACTTTCACCACATAAGCATAGCCTCCCTGAGTAATAAAATAAAGGAATTGACAATTTTAGTGAATGGATTGTCAAAGGCATACTCCATGACAGGATGGAGGATAGGATATGTTGCCGGACAAAAGGAGCTCATTACTGCAATGAACAATATCCAGAGCCAGAGTACATCCAATCCAACCTCCTTTGCCCAATATGGGGGGGTAGATGCCCTCAATGGGTCGCAGGATGAGGTCTTAAAAATGAGGGAGGAATTCAGGAAGAGGAGAGACTATATAGTACGGAGATTGAATATGATGAAGGGTATGTCCTGTTTTAATCCTGCAGGGGCATTCTATGTATTTCCAAAATTTTCACATTATTATGGAAAGCTCTTTAAAGGACACCCTATTAAGAATTCAATAGATATGACAGAATATCTCCTTAAAGAAGGGCGGGTTGCAGTAGTTCCAGGAATTACATTTGGTGCGGACGATTACCTTAGACTATCCTATGCTACTTCCATGAAAAATATTGAAGAAGGCTTGAACAGGATTGAGGAGGCTCTGACTAAATTGGAGTAATGTGTGTGGTTAATCTATTCCCTCCTCTCTGCATTTTTTGTTGCATTAGCCGATGCACTCAGCAAGAAGGCACTGAGCACTGAAAATACGATTCTCATAGCATGGGTCAGATTTACCTATGCAATACCATTTCTTTCAATTGCCATTCCATTTATTGAACTCCCTGAATTTGATAAAACATTTTTTATTATTTGCATCATTTTAATTCCCCTCGAGATTACTGCTGTTTTGCTTTATATGCAGGCTATAAAGATTTCACCTTTATCACTAACCCTCCCCTTTCTTTCTCTCACCCCTGTGTTTCTCATCTTAACCTCATATTTTATACTCGGTGAATTACCCGATACCTCTGGACTTATAGGAATATTGCTCGTGGCATTCGGTGCATATCTGTTAAACATCCATACAGCAAGGTATGGTATATTAGGGCCTCTAAGGGCTGTAAGAAAGGAGAAGGGGTCCCTCCTCATGATAGCTGTTGCATTCATTTTCAGCATTACATCAAATCTTGGGAAAATCGCTGTTCAGCACTCAATCCCGTTATTTTTTTCTGTTTTCTATACAACAATCCTTTCACTTTTTCTCTTTCCAATCATGTTCTTTAAAACCTGCAGTGAGCCCCTGAGCAACCCTTATTATAGATTCCTAAAATCTTATGGGAGAGAAGAATTAATCAAGCTATTGAGAAAGAAGATTTTTTACTTTATAGGAGCCTCCTATGCCATTATGGTAATATTTCACTTTACTGCAATTACCCTTATCGATGTCCCGTATATGATCTCTGTAAAAAGGACAAGTCTCCTCTTTGGAATTGCATTGGGTGCACTGTTTTTTGGTGAAACTCATATTAAGGAGAGGCTGATAGGAGGGATCATAATGATAATTGGAGTGGTGCTTATCTCAGTTTTTTAATAATCAACTATAATCTGGTTAATTGACCTCTTTCCTTGACCTTTCATTTAATGAGATGATTCTACAATATATTTCTTATCTTCTGATTCAGGAGTAACATAACACTCGATGAATGAAGGTAAGTGGCTGTCTTACCCTTTATTATCTTTAAGTCCGTGGTCTTGCCGGTTCTGCCGATATCTTTTTCCCTGCCATTATACCTTTATGGACAGCATCTATTACCTTTTCCGCCATATCCCTCGGCACTTCTACAAAGGTAAACTTTTCAAGTATCTTTATATTTCCGATTGACCTCCCATCTATGCCTGCCTTCTCAGCAATATATCTGACAATATCACCAGGCCTTATTTTCTGCTGTCTGCCAATCGTAATAAAGAGCCTCACCATGCCAGGGGAAGCGCCTGTCTCATTTGTTGATAGATCAGACCCTTTCGATACCTCTGCACCAAATCCCTCTAGGTGAAATTTTAAAAGCGAAGCTGCGACCTCTATCGGTGTCAGTCCCTCTGAAAGCCTCTCTGCCATTTTGATGAATATATCAAACCTCTTATCATCTATAAACTCCTGAACCTTCTCCTTAAGGGTTTCAATCCTTGCACCCATAACTTCATCCAGTGTTGGGAGCTTCCCCCTCTTTATCTTTGCCTTTGCAACAGCCTGTATAAGCCTGAGTTGTTTCTCCTCCCGAGGGGTAACAAAAGTTATTGCAACACCCTCCCTCCCTGCCCTACCGGTCCTCCCTATCCTGTGGACATAAGAGTCAGGGTCCTGGGGTATACTATAATTGACAACATGGGTGATATTGCTTATATCTATCCCCCGTGCAGCGACATCTGTTGCAACGAGGACATCAATTTTTCCTTTTCTGAACTTTTGCATCACAGCCTCTCTCTGGTACTGGCTGAAATCACCATGTATTGCCTCTGCCTCATAACCCCTGAGTTTGAGGTCAGATGCAACATCATCAACTTCCCTTTTAGTATGACAGAAAACAAGAAAGAGGTCTGAATCCTCGGCATCAATAAGCCTGCAAAGGGCATCTATCTTTTCAGACTGTCTTACCTCATAGAATATCTGGTTTATCTTGGGTGCTGTAAGTGCATCCTTTGTTATGATTACCTTCTCAGGGTTTCGCAAATAACGATTGGCAATCTTTATTATTTCCGTCGGCATTGTAGCTGAGAACAGGAGGGTCTGCCTTTTCTTCGGTGTTTCTTTCAGTATCGTGGTAATATCATCTATAAACCCCATATCCAGCATCTCGTCAGCCTCATCAAGGACAACTATCTTTACACTCTCAAGCCTCAAGGTCTTTCTCCTGATATGGTCTATCACCCTCCCCGGTGTGCCAACTATTACATGAACCCCCTTTTGTAATATCCTTATCTGTCTGTCAATAGATTGTCCTCCATAAATAGGAACAGCAAAAATCTTTTTGAACCTCCCAATCTTGTTCATCTCCTCTGCAACCTGAATGGCAAGCTCCCTCGTAGGGGTAAGGATAATTGCATGGACCAGAAGATTTTCTGGATCAGCCTTTTCTACAATTGGGATGCCATAGGCAGCAGTCTTTCCAGTGCCGGTCTGTGCCTGGCCAATAACATCCATACCGCTCAGAAGTATGGGTATTGTCTTAACCTGTATAGGAGTTGGCTCCTCAAAACCCATTGTCGAGACAGCCTGACTCGTTTCCCTGCTTAAATTAAAATCGCTAAACTTAATATCTTCCCTTTTTTCCATTCTATCCTTTCTATATCTTTATTACTGGTAAATTCCAGAATACTGCTTTAAACCGATAGAAGGATTATAGAACAAAAAAACCTTTTAATCAAGGAAATGAAAGATACATTGGTATCATCAAAGAGTTTCTCAATTTTAAGATGATACATCAATTCCTCATTTATACCGTGACTAAGTATGAACGAGGAATCTTATGATATACTGC
>JACQQJ010000062.1 GCA_016207035.1 Nitrospinota bacterium
AGAAGTCTCAATCCCCCGAAGGGTCTTCAAAGTCTGTAATCAAGAGTACATAACAACTGCGAAAAGAAAGTTCGGGAGTCTCAATCCCCCGAAGGGTCTTCAAAGTCTGTAATCCATACCCATTCCCTATACCATTATTTGTTAAGAAGTCTCAATCCCCCGAAGGGTCTTCAAAGTCTGTAATTTGGAAAGCTATCGGATAGCTTTCTATTAAAAAAAGTCTCAATCCCCCGAAGGGTCTTCAAAGTCTGTAATTCCTGATTTTATTACACAATTTATCAAAGGGCATTTTATATAAAGTCTCACTTCTACCATTTTTTATTGATTATACAATAGGTTATCACCGCTGAACAATATTTTTTCGCAAATCCTCTGTTTCTTATATTCAAAAACCCATCCATTTGACACCATTCTATGCTAACTCTCAGAAATTATTCAAGATTTATTTTCGCAAATCGTTTCAATTTCCTTTTAAAAAAACGATTTGCGAAGATTGTCCATTTTAGACTACAAACTCCTTTTAAAACTCATTAATTTTAAAGGTGATTTTTGGGGGTATTTTTATGCACCATGACGCTTTTCGCAAATCTATTGATACCAGAGATACAAAAAGGAGATTTGCGAAGATTTAAGCCCCCAGTTTTTACCTCCTTTCCCCCATGATTTTTATATAATCCTCTGATTTATTAAGATGTTTTCAAGTTTATCAATCTTCGCAAATCTCCGAGACCCTTTAAAATACCTTAACTATTTGTTTTTCCTTATGAAAATTGCCTATCCGTTCTTTTTTCTCAAGGCAGTCTTTACACAAGTAGTAATAGAGAACAATGTCCTCACCCTTTTTCACTTGCCTTTCAATTTCATCCTTAAGCTTGCAAATATCCTTCTCACTGAGAAAACATTCGAATACGCTATAGTTAACCCTTTTTCCATAAACTGAAATAATGTCGCATATTTTGTTTCTCCTTTTATCATCAGATATATCATAGGCGATAACAGCATATCTCTTCATTACCATTTACCTATGTAAGGTCTATAACATGATAATTTACCTTCAAGAAATTCGCCCGTGGCATTTGCCTGTATCTTAATTATTTGTGAAAGTCTCATCTCATTATCTCTAAAAACCTCTACCGTATGTATCCTTTCAAGAACCCTTTCTGCCACCTTCTTTCTTGTATCATAAGTTAGAAACCCCTTTTCAATCTTAAGTTCTTCCCCCTTTGTTATCATGGCAAAGACTGCCCTGTCAACAGCCTGCTGTCTGAATTCTTCTATCAAATCAAAGGCAAGGGTGGGCTTTCTATCCTGTGGTTTATGAAGATAGCTGATGTAAGGGTTCATGCCTGCTTTCAGAATTGCCTCCCATATCCGTGAATAAAGTATGCCGTAGCCATAATTCAAAAGGGCATTTACAAGATCAGTTGCACCTTTTCTTAGCCTACCCTCAAATTCTACATCATCATTGAGCATTTTCTCCACAAGCTCCCAGTAGCAGCTTGATGCCCGTCCTTCTATTGAAAAGAGCTTGCCCCTCAAAATCTCCAGATCTTTTTCATGTAAACTCTTTGCCTCTTTTACGAGTGACTCCATTGAGTTTACCCTTTCATCAAATATTGCTGTAAAATCCTCATCCCGCCCCTTTCTGTATTTATTATAATATTTCGCAAGATTAATCTGATTCCTTACTTTTCCCAGTACAAAGGCTTTTGCAAGTATATGTGCCTTTCCGTTTTCAAAAGCCTTTAACTGAGCAATGCCCAGAGAGGCTGGTGCTGATTGGAGTGGATAAATCTTTGCATAGGGTTTGCCATCAAAGCCAGCAAAATCTATTGGTATCTCTCTTTCTGCACAATACTCCACAACATTTGATGAGATAGCGACACCTCTGGATAGGATTGAGATATTCTTAAGGTTCAATAGTGGCGCCTCATGTCGTTTAATCCCCTTTTCTCTAATAGAAATACCCCTCCTCGTTTTGCCTATGAAAACACCTGGTGTGGTAATAAGAAGCTCAAAACCCTCAGATTCAAGTTTCTGATACTCCCTTTTCTTCTTTTTCACATTGAGAAAAGAATATCGTGATGAATAGTATCAAAATAACTATCAATATCGCAGAGGGTCACCCATTCCCTTTTTTCATTCGTAATCACATGAGAGACCCTGCCAATTGCCTTCGCAGTCCCCTTGTTCTGCCTGTATGCATAACTAACACCAAGGAATTCTTTATCAAGCATAGGCTCTATAATATCCTTTACTGCCTGCTGGACTATCTTATCCCTTATTGTTGGAAGGCTTAAGGAACGAAATTCGCTGTCATCTTTTGGAATCTTTATTTCTTGATACGGCTCTGGTATGTAATGATAAGAGAGGAGCTGTTCTGAGAGCTCTTTCATATTTTTTCCAAGCTCGGCTTCAAAGGACTCAATGGTAACCCTGTCTATGCCACCTGCTGACCCCTTTTCTTTAACCTTTGCCCATGCTGAGAGGAGATTTTCAATTCTGCATACCTCTTTATAAATTTCCCCTTCCATCTTTTTCTATCTCCCCTTCTCTCCTTCTCCCTTCCCCGCTTCTCCGCTTCTCCGCTTCTCCGCTTCTCCGCTTCTCCGATACTATATTTCCCAAGCCCGAAGGTTACTGCCTTGCCCACATGGATATGCTCTCCAAGCATTAAAAGGGGTAGATATTTCTGGAAATCCCCTCTGTATGTTATCTCCCCAACCCATCCACCAAACTTCATCCTTGTCTGCTGCCTTGAAGAGTATCTCTCCCAGTCAACCCAGCGGAGTCTATTTTTAATGGTTTTGACATCCTCAGAGCCTTCAGCAAATCCTTCAAAATCACCCATCTCTGCACCACAGTGAAGGTGGGCAAGGAGAAATGCCCTTTCTGAGAGCCTTCTTATTAAAAGATTAAAGGGTATATCTGATGACAGTTTGTCCTGCTCCTTTATCCTTACTGGTGTCTCAAAGGATAGGGTGATTTCATCATCTCTCCTATCCCCCTTGATGGGAGAGGGCTGGGGTAAGGGTGAATTCAGAAAAAGGCTAAAGTCTATCCGATTTTCAAAGGGCTTAAGGGTTTTATCAATACCGCTGAAAATCTCACTCCTGATACCATCCAGATTTACAACCTCAACAGAGGAAATATCAAATCTACCCTTCTCCCTTCCGATACCGATTCTACCCATTTCAGTGAAGGTAAAAACAAAATATGGCAGATACTCATTTGCCCTTCCTATAAGAACGATATTAAAGGATACAAGTCCATCAAGCTCAAAATACTGCCTTTTGGTAAGGGGTGGGATGATGATGTATGGGCGAGGGGCATTTCTGTATTTTCTATAATCAGGATGGTCTTCAGGAATTGGTGTCTCCATTATGGCTGAATATACACACTTAAATCGCAGTATGCAGCTTTCACATGATTGCCCCCTCATCACACAGACAACCCTCTTCAGTGCATGACCAAAGACACCCCTCAATGCAGAGCCTTTGTATTGGGGAAGGTGGATTAATTCCTTTGGTTTAAGGTTGATTTGATATTTATAGAAATACAGATGGCTTAGTATTTCCATTATAGACAATTTTCATAACCCTGAAGCTCAGGAAAATATTTTCTGTAAATGCCCCTGTCCCTTGTTAGAATTGCATTACACCTTGTTAATGCAAAACCGCCAATATAAAAATCTGACAAAAAATGCTCTTTGCTACCTAATAGGTGTCCACATTGAGGGCATTGAATCTCAGATTTTCTTTTTAAATATTTCATCCACCTCTGACCTGCTACTGTTACTGAATCAATGTCTAAAGGCTCAATCTTAATTTTGTGTTCATTTAAAAAAGAGTTTAAGAGTTTAGTATCCCCCTTAAATTGAGGCAGGAGCTCAGCATAAACAACAGTTGGGGCAGCAAGGTTTTCATTCTTTTCAAGTGCAGAATATAGCCTATCCTGATAATCTTGAAATTCGTTTTTTAAAATATCAATGAGAATCGTTGTATCTACACAGATTTTCAACCCACCTTCCCCCTGATCTCATCCATGTATTCGGTGGTCGTTTTACCATCTTTGAATCTCCCCCGCCACCTTCTCTTTAATTCATTGATAGGATTTACGATAAGGACATACCTGTCACCTTTTCTGGTTATGTCCACATTTGTTCCAGGAATTATACCGAGGTCCTTTCTCACTTCAGGCGGTATTGTGATCTGATATTTTGCAGTAACCTTAGACATCTTTATTCACCTCCATAATAGTATACTTTTAATCCAAAATTAGTATACCCCCTTTGAATATCTCCAGTCAAGCATCGAAATGCAGGCATACGGTATGGAAAATACTTATTCAATACGGACTGTGGTCAAAGATTACAAGATCCCCAGTTACAGGGCTTCTGTATATGAGCTTCCTTACCTTTTCATGGAGGGCATGGGCTATTTTGAGATAGAGCCAGACAGGTGCAGCGCCTGTAAGGACTACTTCGTTACCTTCTCCTGCAAGTTCTCTTGCCTTCTGGATGTATGAGTCAAGTTCGGAGAGCTTGGCAGTAGAGGTAAAGAGTGTGTTGAGATCAATAATGGTTATCTTATTCCCTTCATTCATAGCCTGAATCGGTGATTACAGGGATGCAGGCGATTGAATGATTACATCATAAGCCTGCACATCTCTGATATCGTCATATACAGGGTCTGTTCTTACATATTGAAAGGTTACCTCTCGTCTAAGTGTTACAGCCGCACCTGCTATACTTGGTATCTTCTGCCCCCCTGTTATATCAATAATAATGTCCTTTTCTTTTAACCCCTCTTTTTTAAATATCTCAATAATATCCTCTATAGTTTTAACTAATTTTTCAAAATCCTCAAAGTTGATTGGCTCATTTACTTTATCGACCTTCTTAACAGAGGGAAGATATTGCTTAATAAGTGCCTCTGCCTGAGACATAAAGTAAAATGAACCTTTTATCCTCTTTGAATCTGCTGAACCAATCAAATATACTCGCTGTAAATTTGTGTGTGGTTCAAGCCCCCTCATGACCTGTTGCCAATTCCAAAAGTCAAGGCTATTAAGTGCGAGAATATCACTCCGCAACGACTTTCCATCTAAAGTTGCAGTTTTCCCGTGCCGATCGGTAACCTTCAAGGGGAAAGTAAAGGGAGACGGCAGGCTAATATTTGGCGATGTAAGTAACAGAATAAGATAAGCATGTGGCTCGCAAGGGTGTTGAGAAAGCCTTCGCACAGGATAAAAAGACTGTCTATGATAAAAGAGCCAAAAAAATGAAGCCAAAAAGAGCATTAGGATTACAAATGTTACGATAATCTGATAGTCTTTCAAAACAGGAAACCAGTCAATAAATAGCGCCTCCCCTTTTAGTCCATCGGCTAACCAGCTACCAGTAATAAAGGTTGATATAACTGTTAAAATACCAGCCCATGGCAGTTTCTTTAAATAGTCCAATCTTAGTCTCATCGCATCCTCCATTACTCCTCAAAATTCAACAATGTCCTGCCATATTCTTTCAGATTCGCCACACATGCCTTAAAATATTTCATCCAGAATGACTGTATCTTGTAATAGAGCTCCTGGTTTTTGGCTGTTACGCCTACCACATAGACTGTAACCCCTGAAAGGTCTGGCAGGCGGTTTTCCGCCCTCTGTCTTGAAATAAACATCTCTGTTTTTTTGTTATCAGGAGGGGTTTTCAATAAATTCAGACGATCAGTCTCCTCTATCATATCTGACATAATTACTAATATCTGCTCCACAGTTAAGTAGCCATTGAGCGCAAGCCGCAGCAGCCACACAGTAGCTGACACAAGAAGCAGGAAATCAAAAAACCAGCCGAGCATAATACCTTCGTAATCTTTTACCCTTCCCTAACCTATCCCATCAAAGGAGAGGATTCGGGGTAAGGGGAATTTTACATCTCGTTTATCAAGAGCCTAAGGTCTGCCAATAGCTCTTGTAATTTTTGAACTATCTCAAAATATGGATAATTCATGTCTTTGGCAAAAATGTCAAGCTCCTTTTGCCAGTGTTTAAGTTTCTTGTCCATATCTACATTGAAAAGTTTCAGGGCATCAGGTCCTTCTTCTTTTAGTGTCTGCTTAAGTTCCAGCATATTTGCCCACATATCTATACAGGCAACTGCCCTTGCCTCTACGGAGGCAGATTTTAATTGCTCAAGATATACATTCTTCCTGGGCTCCCACGTTCTCTTTTTTTCTTCTTTCGTCATACTGGAGTCTTTGGGTTCTGTTACAGCCTCAATGAGAGTTAAAACCCTTTCTCCAAATTCTCTTTTTATAACATCTCTGTTAAGGTGTGTATCTTCAAGGGTGTCGTGAAGAATACCAGCAATAACTGTATTTTCATCACAACCAAGCCTCAAGAGTTCCATCCCTACAAAAACAGGGTGGGCAATATAAGGAGCTGGGTTTTTACCTTTCCTTTTCTGCCCTTCATGGGCTTTAGATGCAAATTGAATAGCCTTGTAAATTCTTTCTTGGTTCATCAGTGCTATACCTGTTTGCCATCCTTTATAAACTTATGTAAATATTTTTTCTCTTCAAAATACCTACTCCATTCCGAAAAGTTTTTGACATTCTGCGTCTCCTCTTCAAGTCCTTTATGTAATTTGAATATATCCCTTAATAAGGGACCAGCCTCTGCACGGTCGCTCTCAAGTGTTAGCCATGTCCCCCTGAGTTTTGCAAGGAATTGTTCCTGTAGATTCAGTTTTCTTAAAAGACCCTTTACTTGTTCAATATTAACAGGGCTATAGGTAATTCCAAGACCTTCTAAACCTTTGATTAAATCTCCAAGGGAGACAAAAAGGGGTGGCATCTCATACCAGTTTGAAGGAGGAACAGATAGCTGCTGATTGGTGCTTGTAATTGATACAGGCCCCATCCCTCCTTTTCTAACATCTTCTTCTTTTTCAAAGACATAGTATAATCTTGAAGTTACACCGGTCATTGAACCTGCCAGCATGAGGGATAGGTTAATCTGATTGGTTCCGCCGATAAGGTTACATTCAATCTCTTTGTCCTCCAGTCCCTTCATTGTTAGATATATCTTTTTATAGCAGTCTCCAAAATCGTTGATATTAACCTCAATAGCGTAAAGATACTTTACTCCATATCTTCCATACAGGTCATTACTTAATCTAAGTGATTTTATCATGTTGGAAATATACTCACTGATGGTTAGACATGCTGAGCCTTGTTTTTTCGTCCTGAATAGTTCATCACTTATCTCCCTCTGGAATTTTCCAGTTATGACCTCTTTAGATGTGAAAAAAATAAGTGCCTCTGGCTTGCCTTTGAGCCTTTCTTGCTTTTCTCCTGAATAGGCAAAAAACTGCTGTGAGGCAGGGTCTCCTTCCTTTGATTGTTTTAGCAAGAAGTAGATATAGGTTAGTGGAACGGTTACTGCCCCAGGGTTTAAGCCTAAACCTGAAAGATGAAAGACACCCATATCTAATCCTTAAGAGTGATATTTGCTGTATCGTCTGGCTGAAATAACCTTTGGGCAGGATCGTCCTTCTCATCAATAAACCATTGGAAACCTACAAGTTCACCATCTCTCATTCTCGTAGGATACTTAACAGTGTATATAGTGCCATTTCGGTTAATTAACCTCAAAATATGAAGTCCTTTTATATAGCCAACATCATAAAATTTTGATGTATCTTCATCTTTATATCTTTTAGGGTCTAATTTATTATTTAATGATATAAACTCAGATTTAAACTGCTCAGGATTTGATGTTGACTGTATCATCTTGTAAATATTGATTAATCCCTTAATTTCATCTTCAGATAGGGTTGATTCATATTCTGAGAACAAAGACTGGTATTTTTTGTTTATGTCCGCTTTCTTTACTTCCAAGTTTTCGACCTCAACACTTCCTAAACCAAGAGGTTTTCCCATCCCAAGTTTAAATCCAACCCTTTGATTGTTATATTTCATATTCAATGCATATAGGAGCGAACCAAACTCATAGTTATTCAGATTTTGAAAATATATCTTGAATTTGAATTTAGAACCCTCTTTTAAAGGTTTTATTGTCGAATTAAACTTAGTTTGTTCTCCAGATGGGTCTTCATAATCAAGATATTCCGGTGAATGGTTTAGATATTCTTTTCTGCCAATTTCTGCATTTGAGTTGTCATAGGTAAGATGAGGTCTTGTGCTTTTCCCATTATGTTTTCTGTTGTTAATAAGATAGAATTGGCAAAAGGTTGGTTTAGGCGAGGATAGTGTTTTAATAGGCACAGGGTCATGAAATCCTTTGTTCTCAGTAATTACTCCCATACTTACACTTATTTTACCAGCCAAAGAATTCTTACCTTTCACAAAGCCAAATATATTACATGCAGGGCATAAGCTATTGAGGTTATTACATGGATTTTTCCCAATTCTATTGACTATGTCTGAGACACCATATTCATACGGTTTTCTTGGGACTCGTGTATAGGTAAGATATTCTATATTATTTGCTTCATTAAACTTGGCGTAAACGAGCATACTATCTTTTACTTTTTCAGGTTGAAGCTTAAAAAGATAATCGTGCTCGTAATGTTTATCAAATTCATCATATCTTGCAGCAACAGCATTCTTGAATTTACGAATAATGGTGTCATCAACCTTTATACCTTCTTGTTGTAGAATATACCCACTCAAGTCCTCTTCGCCAAATTTAAAGAATACCCTATCCTGTGTTTTTGTCTCTATATCATAAGAGGTTTTGATATATACTTCAGATAGTTGATAATCAAGTATTTCTATCTTTACCAAGTTTCGATCACTTTGCTTTTGCCTTTTTTCATTAGCAATATTACTTTTGTAGACACTCAATTTTTTCTCTAATATCTCCTTCCTATCCGAAATCTCTTTTAATTTATATAGCTCAACTGGAAATTTTCTGTTATTAGAAGATTTCCTCAACTCCTTTAACTTTCTTATTATTCCAAACAATCTTATATTAATCGGTTGCTCCAAATTCATATAGGAAAATGTCTTGTTTGTTGAAGTCGGGCTTATATTTATGTTGTTTACCGAGTCAATTTTGAATCTGGAAGCATAAATATCGCTAACTAAATCTATTTGACATCTATTTCTCTTTGAATTATTGTATCTCATAGCCCCATCCTCAGTGCTAAGTTTTTCAGGTATTCCTTTGCCCGTCGCAACAAATAATTTTCTTTCATCATTGCGTCTATCAGCCGTAGTTAATATCTTAGCCTCACTTAAAGGAATGAAATACCATTCATTATCTCTTCTCTTTAAAATCCCTGGTTTTAAGCCCTGAATTTCACGGCTTAAGTTTCTATTGCTTACATCGAGACGGTAGCCAAGATAGTTCATCTTTTCATTTTCACTATAGTCTGCAAGAAAACAGGAATTTGAAAGTGTCTCTATTGTGCTTCTTAACATGCCCTTCAGCGATGTAGAGGGAATACAGGGCTTTTCATTTACAGAAAAGAATTCTACCTTGTAATGTTTATCTCCATTATTTAAAGGAATTTCTTCTCTTTTCCCTCCTATAAACAAAGGAGTCATCAATTTCATTTCAACCGTAATATACCCCCTATGACCCTCAAAGATGTTGTGCCCTTTATATCCATACCTGGGTGTAAAAGAATCTACTTTGACAAAATTGTAAGGATTCAAAAATCCCTCTTCCTGATTCCTTATATTGTTTGACATCTTACTCCCCCTTTCTTACCACTTCATACCCACAAAACCTGAAATATTTTACCTCACCCTCTCCATCCCTGTAGAATTTTACTTTAAGCCCTGCCCTGCTTTCATCAGGGATATTTTGATTGTCTTCTCTGGGATAATCAAATTCAGGAAAGAATGCTGATTCCCACCAATTTCCTGAAGTGACATCGTATTTTCCTTTAAGATAATATGTCGGATCATGAGACGAGTTTATCCCTGTTATAGGTCTGGTTGCATCATCAAAGGGTTGTTCTGATATCTGTCTGAAATATAAATTCATCCCATCCCTTGTTATCCTTATCTCAGTATCTCTATTGAATACGATGAGGGAATAAAATCCATCTTTTATCTGTATCTGACCACCAGAATACTTTTCCAGTTTAATCTCCTCAATCTCCTCTTTGATAATATAGCCGTCTTCAATAGACTTTGCCCTTTCAAGCAAGCTCCCTAACTCAGAGATATCCTTTCTTTCTGATTTGATAAAGAGGCTCATCTTTCTACCTCATCTTTCAACTTTTTAACGAGTCTATCTAATGTTTCTTCGTATCTCTTCAGATTCAAGAAATCCTTTTCTAATACCACACTGTTATAGAACCCGCTTTTACTAATGTTGTCCTCTTTTACTTTATCCTTCAGCCAGTTACCATCCTGCCAGCTTAGGGTTATCTTTTCTAAATCAACCTTACACCGCCCATATCCTTTCAGCTTGCCAAACCCGATTCTTATATCACTCATCATCCAGTCTCTAAGCAGAAATGCAATGAGACCTGCCTGCCACTCTTTAATGTCTTTCAAAATAATTCTTCCCTTTAGATTAACTGCAGTAGCCACCTCCGTATTAAACTTTGCCCCTTCAAGGGCACCGCCAGTAAATCTATCTATTGCAACAATATCAATTTTTTGAGTGGTTTGGCTGGTATCGTCATAAACATCGGTAAAGAATATCTTTGAAGCCAAATATCCATTGCCAAAGAGCTTGCATATCGGACAGGAAAGCTCTCTTATTTTATTAGCTATTTCTTTACCGTCTTTATTTTCTTCTTTCATCCTTTTTATCTCTTCTGAGTTTTTTATCTTTACCGAACAACTCCTGTCAGAGTCAGTAGGGTCACATGCAGAATCTTTATTGTTCATATTTAGAAATCTTATTATCCTCTCTGCCTGAGCCCTGAGAGGACCTTTGATTGATGAGCCAGGGATAAAGAATTTGCCAGTGGTTTCATCTCTTACAAGCGTCTGATCTGCGTTCTCGCTGAAACCAGGGATACCTGATGAGATAATCAGCAATGCATTCATATCATCAAGCATGAGAGCATACTCAATCTCCATATAGTTGCCATTGCCATATGTTTTATCTTTATTAATACTAAACCCCTGAAAACTTATTTTATCCTCTACCAGGTAATCTACAAAGCCATCTAAATCAGAAGGGCTTATATCTGCTATTTGTATAGAAGAAAGCCTCACCCACCCAAGCCCCCTTGATTTGTCTCCACCAATTGCTGCCCTTCCTGATTTAAGTTCTGTAAGTATAGGCTCTACTATATTCATGTCTTCATCGTGAGGATTGTCTATTATCAATCTAAAATCAAAGGAGGGCTTTTCAACTGTCTCAAGGGAAAAGAGTGCACCTACCTGTGATGTAAGTGTATCACGCCTTATGCTCACACCATTTCTGTATCCTGATTTACCTTCACCAGAAATAAAGGCATCACAAAAGATTATTCTTGAAGCCTGATTAACCCCTCCCACTTCTTTAATTGTGCCAAATAATTTATAGATATCCCCCATTGAATTTTTGAAGTTTTCTTCAGCAAGCTCTCTGAATATCCCTGCTATAGTGCTTCCTGGGATGAAAACTTTTCCATCTTTAGTTTTTATAAGAGTAGAATCAATCCAATCTCCCTCTTCTCCGCTTCCAATATGGAGAGCTGTTTCAAAAATCAGTTTGCCTGTTATGATCTTCCTCTCTGCCTTGTAATCCAATCTTTGCCTCCATTAATCCTTATGATATGCCTGCACAAATCTGCAAAGGGCTAAAAGACCAGCCTTTGCTATAGCTATATCTTTCTCACACCTATCTAAAATTTTTTCTTTTATATATTCACCAAATCGCTTTTCATAAATCTCTATCTTTTTAAATATACTCTTATTCCTCCTTATCTGCTCATCAAGGGTCTTTTCTATTGCTTCAAAATCTTTATTATTGGCAAATCTAATTAGTTCAAATAGTGCAGATGGTCTGTTTACCCTTTGTAATTCATCCTTATCCTTTTCAAATTGTTTTAAGACTGCTTCATGAAATTCCTCAATGGTAGCCTTTTTTATTTTAGGTGGTTTTTCTTCTTTTATCGTTGGTAATGGTGCTTCATCATGCCTTAAATCATTTATCTTAATCTCACCGAATCCCTGCTCCCATCGGATACCGATACCCTCTGTCTCAAGAGAAAGCAATTTCTTTTTTACTTCATCAGAAGGTTTTGATTTGAATTTGAAGAAGCAGGAACCTGCAACAAGTGCAATAACGGTCTCTCGAGGCAAATCTGCTGCACTGTTCCAGAGGGCAATGTCCTTTGTGCGTGCAAAAGCCTTCTCTGGCATAATATTTCCTATACCGAGATAATCCCCTGTAAGGGTTCTAAGGAAACTTCCATCTTCTTTCATCAATATAGCATCGGATAAAAGTGTTAAGGTAAAGCCATCTTTTATTTCACCTATCGTAGGTCGGTTTTCTGAAATCTCTTTTTTTACAATCTCAACCTCACCCAATCCCCTACTATTGCCTTTGCCAAGGTATAGGCTTTTATTATCAAGAAGTACCTTTATCTTCTCAAGGTAACTCTTTTCTGAGGCTTTTATCTTTCCTGAAAATGATTGTCCCTCACATATCAGTTCGTAAGAAAACAGTTTTCCTTCCTCCGTTGTTTGGGTAGAAAAGTCTATTGCATTATGCATGGAGATTATCTTTTTTAAACCAAGGGAAAGTGGTTTGTTGACAACCCGGGAACCGCATTCAGGGCATTCAGCAGGAATATCCTTCTTCAAACAATCTAAATAGAGATGTTTTTTATCAGCCTTACAGTAATACCTTGATAAGGGTAATGGATAATGAACTTTCTTCTCATCGCTATATTTGTAGTAGAGGTTACTAAACCTGACTGCTCCATTAATAAAGATATCCTTAAATTCCTTAGAATCTACCCCTGTCCCATCAGAGACCATTAATCCTGCTAAAGCACCTCTTAAGGTGCTGCCTGGGATATAATCAAGGGCTCTGAAACTTTCGCCAAACTTTGTTGCAGTGATTAAAAGTGGAGTTTTTAGTTTTACTTCAAGATATAATTCAAACATTGTTAACCTCTGAATCTTTATTGCTGAGTTCTTTTAGTTTCAGCAATTCACTCTTTAAAGCGTTCTTATCAATTCTGGGCTCATCTATTGTCATCCTACAATGACCCAGCCCCCTTCTTCTGTTCCCTCCAATCTCCCTTGTCCAGAGGATTCCTGCTATAAGGAGAATCATCTCTAATTCCTCAGGTTTCTTAGAAGGCTTTGGTTTTATTGTAAACTCAAATTCAAGGTTTTGAGGGGCAACCTCAGTAGAGAACAACGCCTTCTCCTTTGCTGTGCCAATGTCTCTATCTATGCTTGTCCTCTTTCTGACAGGATATTCTTTATCTTTAGTTTCTGTTTTCAGATAGGCAGGGTTGAAAAGGTATTTACCATGACGAGACTCTCTACCGAATATTTCACAGACAGGACAGATGCATTCGCGATTATTGTTACATTTAATGTTAAAGGATTTTGCTATCCTCTGGCATGAGTCTCGCAACATCCCTTTTAATGTCTGTCCTGTAATTACCGGGTTACCCTGACTGTCTTTCACAAACAGACTATCAATGTATCCCACCTTTCCGATACCACTTCCAATGTGAAAATCGGAATTAAATCTTATCTTCACTTTTATCATCTCAGCATCCAATATAACTATAGGCTTCAGCTATATCAAGTATAGGAAGAGAAGACTTCTCTTCAAAATTTTGCTTCCAGATTTTCAG
>JACQQJ010000058.1 GCA_016207035.1 Nitrospinota bacterium
ACATAAGGTCCCTTGATGACTTCACCTCTTTTCCATCAAAACTCCTTATAACATCCTCAACCTTCAAACCAGATTTTTCTGCAGGGGCATCTGAAAAGACTTCCGTGACAAAGACTCCATTTAAATCTGGTAAACCAAGAGACTTTGCTAATTCAGGGTTAATATCCTCAATGCCTATCCCTAACCATCCTCTGGTTACTCTGCCATGCTTAATCAGTCTATCTATCGCTTGCTTTACAGAATTAACGGGTATGGCATAACTGACCGCATCTACAACCCGTATATATAATATCCCTATAACTTCACCCTTCATATTGACTAATGGTCCACCACCAAATCCAGGTAACATGGCTACATCTGTTTGTATAAAATCGCTAATTACATAATTACTGGGCGTAGATAATCTACGATTGAGTGCATTAATTACGCCAACTGTAAAAGATAAACCTCCATGTCCATAACCTGCAGCCATAACAAACTGCGTTACCTTTAATGCATCAGAATCGCCAAATTCAACAACTGGCAACCCTTTTGCATCTATCTTTATCACCGCCACCCCAAACCTTTTATCCATTCCCTTTAGTTCGCCCTTAAATTCTCTTTTATCAGGAAAAATGACCTCTATATCTTCGGTATCCGCTACGACAAAATCTGCTGTCAGTATATACCCTTCAGGGTCAATTATCATCCCTGAACCAAAGCCTATGCGTTCAGATGTTTTTTCTTTAACTTCATTAGCATGTTTTGTTATAATACTCACGACCGCTGGTTTAACCTTGTTCGCAACGTTAACAAACATATTTTCACCGGTAGTATCTGAATAGCAAGTCACTATTTTGGAAGAAATTGTTAATATGCACATCATAAAAATTACTTTCCGACACGTCATATATTTTCACCCCAATCTTAAGTTTAGCACTAAAGATAGTATCAATTATTCATTTTTCAGATTTTTAGATTATTTCTCACATTTCCAGACAATATCAAAATCACCCTGCCATGGGTTTCCTACTGCTGAAATTCCACCATCATCCTTGGCATTATCACCAAGACTATAGATTACGAAACCATAGCCCACACGATGATAAACATAGTCTTCTCCAGTGAATGGGTCTTTTGGCAATTCTTTGAGAATATCTTGAACAATCTGTGTTAATCTATCAGGATAACCGACATTCTTTGCCTTATATATCTTTAAAGCCAAGGCAAGTTCTGCGTTGCCAAAAGCGGCATCAAGACGTGCTTTCCGAAGAAATAATGGAGAAGGAACAGGTATCAGCCACTGTGTCATAAGAGATTCTTCCTTAGGCAGTTTTTGAATCTTGTCAGCAAGTTTTTTCAGAGGTTCTCTTACTTCCCAGTAGGGTTTCTTAGCAAGAGAAATTATCTCAGACGATGTCTGAAGATAAGTTAAATATTGTTTACTCCAGAATTCTTCCGGGTCTTTGTAAATTTTACTTATTCCCTCTTTTTCGGTTTCAGGCAGTTGCTCAAAGGATTCCTTAGGGATTACTATCTCAATATATTTCTTTTGGTCACTGAAATATGACAGATCAATAACCATTTCTCCTTTTAAACCATACGCAGTCAGATTATTTTCCATTTCACTCTCTATTTCTCTTATGAGGGATTGATATAGGTTTACATTACCTTCGCCTTTCCGCAGTACTTTTTCTATCTCACGAACAATAATACCATTTATAGCTATCCTAGTCAATTGAGATACACCAAAAGGGTCATTTAAAGATTTAGCCAGTTTAAGACCAATCAAACATGTATGTAAGGCTTTTTCAACTTCTCTATTTTCTGCTTCTATCTTTGCCTTACTAGCCAATAGATTTGCACACCCCCTTAATCCAGATAAATCCAATAATATTGTTTTGCTATTTTTATAATCTTCTCTATTAATAAACTGACATTTCATGCTGGTTGCTTTCTCAAGCAATTTAAATAAACTGATAAATTCATCATTGTAAAGAAGCAAGTCTGTCACTCTTTTCTTCATCTCATCAGGAACCTTATCCCAATCCCACCCTTTCGTGCCCACATAAGGAATCCAGTCCCATTCTTCTTTATGCTTTTCATACAGGGAGTTTTTCATCTTAAAGATTTCTCTGTATATCACAACCGCATTCTCTTCATCAGGGAGTTTATAAGGGATTAATTCTTCAATAGTGGTTGGAATACTTGCTTGTTTTAATTTCTGGAGTTCTGCGTCCAAGGCAAGCCCTCCCATGTTTAGTTCGCCTGAATCTGCTACACTAAAAGCAACTATTACCAGAAATAGAGAATATAGACCTATCATCAGACATTTACTCATGTTCCAATCCTCCTTAACATACCTTTAGAGATAAATTCTTTGCTAAAACTTGAACGAGCAATCTTTGGGTCATTTGTCACCCAAAAACAAAATAAGCCACGAGCATATATTTACTCATGGCTTGTTGAACGGGAATATCTGATTTTATTCATACCTTCCCCCCCTAA
>JACQQJ010000060.1 GCA_016207035.1 Nitrospinota bacterium
CAATCTCTCTGGTGGACAGCAGCAGAGGGTAGCCCTTGCCAGGGCTCTTGTTATGCAGCCAAAAATACTTTTGATGGATGAGCCACTTTCAAATCTTGATCTCGACTTAAACTTATTACTAAGAAAAGAAATTTTAACATTACAGAAAGACCTCGCCATTACAATGCTCTATATAACCCATGACAGGGATGAGGCATTATCTCTTGCAACGAGAATCGTAATTATGGAGCATGGCGAGATTAAAAAGGAGAATGCTAATCTCTGAAATGTTTTTTAAAGATGGCAAATATCTTCAAGTGTGAAGGTAATCCTTCAGTGCCTCTTCCCAGTGTCTCATTTGATAATTTGTTGTTATTCTATAGTTCATACTGAGATCAGAAAAATCTACGAAGTTGACCCATTAATCTGTCCAAAATGTGGGGCAAAAATGAAGATTGTATCCTCTGTTGAAGCCTGCCCTGAGCGAAACGAAGGAATGATATAACGATTCAAAAGATTCTCTCTCATCTGGGATTACTCTATCCACCAAACCGTTCCACACCGTCTGCCCTTGACACTCACTCACGCAAAAGGGAGAAGCTTCTCCTTTGGGAAAATCCGAATAAGCCACTGTATTGCCTTTGCCCGTGTCCGCCCACCCTTCAAATCATACTCCTTTTGCGTGCCTCAACCGCCGTGGAGTAAATCTCATAATATACCAGTTCTACAGGAAAGCGTGACTTTGTAGAGCGAACCTTCCCTTGATGATGTTCCAATAAACGGTGGTTGAGGTCGCTGGTATATCCATTGTAAAGATGCCCATCCTTACAACGAAGTATGTAAACATAGTATGACATAAAACACTCATGTATCACCAGCGATAGCAAGTGTTAAGGGCAACTCTTGGGAGACAGAGTCAAAATCCCCCTTAACAAAGGGGGATGAAGGGGGTTGTTCAGAAAACCAATTCATTACTTCTTGGATAAAAATTTCAGGGTATACCTGAAAACCCTTTATTATAGGTATCTTCAATTTCGCAACTCCCACCATACTGAGATTAGATGCTTTTAAGATTTTATTATGGTATAATTTTATTGGAACTATTAAGTATCACAATTATGTATATTTATGATTGGTGGATAAAAGGTGAGATTCAAGGCGTTAAGAGAGAAGTGTGGTCATCATGAAAAAGATAGCATTCATCATTATATTTATGCTTCCACTCATCATTATTGTCTTCACAAATATCAACCTTCAGGGTAATATCCATAAAGTCAGCCATTCTGAGGGTGATAAAAATGCAGGACTTGAAAAGGCAACCTTTGCCGGTGGTTGTTTCTGGTGTATGGAGCCCCCTTTTGAAAAGCTCGATGGGGTTAAAGAAGTAATATCAGGGTATACTGGTGGACAGAAAAAGGAACCTACCTATGAAGAGGTCTCTGCTGGAATCACAGGTCATGCAGAGGCTGTTCAAGTTACCTATGACCCATCTAAAATAAACTATGCAAAACTTCTTGATGTATTCTGGAAACAGATAGACCCTACTGATTCAAAAGGTCAATTTTGTGACAGAGGTTCACAATATAGGACTGCTATTTTTTATCATACCAGTGAACAAAAAGATTTAGCAGAAAAATCAAAAGAGGATTTACAAAAGTCGGGTAGACTTGAAAAACCAATAGTTACAGAAATTGTACAATATTCCGAGTTCTATAAGGCAGAAGATTACCACCAGGATTACTATAAAAAGAATCCTATAAGATACAAGGTATATCGGTATAATTGTGGTCGTGATCAAATCTTAGAAAATTTGTGGGGTTCTGTTATGGAAACTAAATCTCATGATGTGAAACAACAATATAAAAAGCCGGGTGACAAAGAGCTGAGGGAAAAATTAACACCGTTGCAATATAAGGTTACCCAGCAAGAAGGCACAGAAAGGGCATTTAATAATGAATACTGGGATAACAAAAAAGAGGGTATCTATGTTGACATCGTTTCTGGAGAGCCCCTTTTCAGCTCGATTCACAAGTATGATTCTGAAACTGGATGGCCAAGCTTTACAAAACCACTTGAGCCTGAAAATATTGTAGAAAAAGAGGACAGAAGCCTTTTTTCGGTGAGAACAGAGGTGAGAAGTAAATATGGCGATTCTCACCTTGGACATGTATTTACTGATGGGCCAAGACCAACAGGGCTCCGTTATTGTATTAACTCTGCTGCACTTCGTTTTATCCCGAAAGAGGATTTAGAAAAAGAGAGATATGGTAAGTATAAAAAACTTTTTGAAAAATAAAAAGTATCATGCCCTCAAAACACCCTCGTGGTTCGCTTCTACTAATTGCCATTCAGCATATCCTTCTTTTCTATTGCCAATCCTTCCACCCTTTAATTTTACTCTGGTTATTGCAGGGTGTGTCTTGACCGTGATATAAGCCCTTACAAGATTTGCCATAGTAGCCTCCTGGAATGTAAATTCTCTTCCATCTTCAAGGAGCATGGTAATTCTCAGGTGTTTATGACCTTCTGGAATCTCTGCAAACAATTCTCTTATATCCTCATTCTTTAAAACCATTGCAAAACCTCCTGAATTAAAATGATTGAATTTTTATTCCATTGTATAATTTACACAATTTGTTTAGTAGAAAAATCGGCGTATTCAGGAAGGTCAGGGTAAAAGAGAATACTTGAGATTTTCAAAAAATTAATTGTATGACAGATATTCAATTATTACCCGGCTTGAGGGAACTGGTTGACAGCATAGACAGGCAAAAGGGTGCAGTAGTAATCCTTGGAGCAACTGATACTGGTAAGACCATGCTTGCCTTTTACCTGTCATGGGAGCTTCAGTTAAGGGGTCGCAAGGTAGCAATTATTTCTGCTGATTTGGGGCAAAGTGCATTCGGCTTACCAGCAACACTTGGTATGGCAGTCTTGAATAATATCACAATTTCATATCAGGCAAATAGAGGCCCAATATCCATTAAAAATACTAAACCACACTCCATATATTTCATTGGCTCTACCTCCCCTTTGGGGCATTTACTTCAAACCGCTGCAGGTCTTAAAAAGCTGTCTGAGAAGGCACAAGGAGAGGGCGCAGAGGTTCTGATAATAGATACTTCAGGCTATGTGGAAGGAGGGGCAGCATGGGAATTAAAATTTCATAAGATAGAGTTGGTCAACGCAAGACACATAGTGGCAATACAAAAGGAAAAAGAGTTGGAAGACATCCTCACCCCCCATGAGCATAGGAGATGCCGCACCATTCATCGTTTAAAGGTGTATGAGGGCATAAGACCGAGGTCTTATGAGCAACGCAGAGAATACCGCAGAGAGAAATTTTCAGAATATTTTAAAAGGGCAATAATCAAAATAATTCCCTTGTCTAAAGTCAGACTAATCAACCCTGTAAATATCAATAAAAAAAATGGTTCAGGAAGCCCTTATAAGAGGTTACTGGTAGGGTTAAATGATGATGAGAACATTACCATCGGACTTGGCATTATTGAAGATTTAGGTTTTAAGGAGTTACATCTACTAACCCCGGTTGAAGAACTAAAAAAGGTAAAGATTGTGAGATTTGGTGCTATTCGGTTAGATGAGGGCTGGTATGACGAGAAAATCTCTTGATATACAGGATATTATAAAAATCTTTACCCCGTTACCCACAGAATGCGACACCCTCCTACCTGTGCGTGGCACTGTCTGCTGTAGCACAGGCAGGCGGCACAGGTAGACATAGACAACAGGTCAGGGTGGGGTAACGGAGTTTACTTACCAAAACCATAAAAAAACTTGCACAACCTCCAGTAATTTGGTAAAAATGAACACATAGCTTAAGGCTCTCTATTCTGCTTTTATAACAAGCAGTTGGATGGATATGAGGTTTGAAATAGTTGATGTGTCAAACTATAAAACCTCACTGTTTGTCAGTTTCAGAGACAATTTAATATTAGTTATGTTGCTCAGGCATTTCAATGCAACAGGACAACATAGTTGTGTTTGACGGGCTCTGCAATTTCTGTAGTAAGTCTGTTGAGTTCATCATTAAGCAAGATAAAAAAGCCATATTTCGGTTTGCTGCCATTCAATCAAGAACCGGAGGTGAACTAATCCGGCAATTCGGAATGGACCCGAACGATATTAAAACATTCATGCTTGTGAAGGGTGGAAGGGCATACATTAGATCAGAAGCGGTGTTGCAAATTGTAAAACAATTTCAAGCCCCCTGGAGATTCCTATTGGTCCTCAGGCTTATTCCCCGTCCAGTCCGGGATTGGGCATATACCCTCTTCGCAAATAACCGGTATCGCTGGTTTGGAAAGATGGAAAAATGCATGGTACCGAGTCCTGATATCAATGCCCGGTTCATGGATTAGAGGATAGGGGCAACAGAGAATATTTTATGGCTAAACTCTGTGTAAATGTAGACCATGTTGCCACAGTAAGAGAGGCAAGAAAGACTGTAGAGCCTGATCCTATTGCGGCTGCAGTTTTAGCAGAACAGGCTGGTGCCCTTGGTATTACAATTCATTTAAGGGAGGATAGGAGACATATTCAGGAGAGGGATCTCCGCATAATGAAGGAGATTGTGAAGACGAAGTTAAATCTTGAGATGGCTGCAACAAGGGACATGATGGATATTGCCATTGATGTCAAGCCCAATCAGGTGACACTGGTTCCTGAAAAAAGGCAGGAGTTAACCACTGAAGGGGGTCTTAATATAATATCTCAGGAAAATTATTTGAAAGAGGTTGTAAGGGAACTTAAGAAGGCAAATATTACGGTAAGCCTTTTTATTGACTCTGACTTAGACCAGATTAAGTCCGCTAAAAAAACAGGTGCTGATTGTGTGGAGATAAACACAGGAAAATATTCTGAGGCTAAAGGAGAAAGAGAGTCAGATGCAGAGTTTCAGAAGGTCGATGCTGCGGTCAGGTTTGCATCCAGATTGAAATTTACAGTCCATGCTGGTCATGGTTTAACATACAGGAATGTTAAGAGAGTTGCCGACTTAGAGGAGATTTCAGAGTTAAATATAGGCCACAACATAATAGCAAGGGCGATCCTTGTAGGAATGGAAAGGGCAGTCAAAGAGATGCTCTCTATTATAAACCAGGGGTATTTTTTATAAATCAATTCCTAACCCGTCTTTGAACATAGGTTTTTCATTATTTGGCAATTCTTTCAATATATCTTTTATCCTTTCTTTTGAGTTAGTTATATTGAAACTATGCTCTATAGCCTTTTTAAATACTGGGATAGCATCCTTAAATCTTTTATCTTTTATATACAATTCACCTAAAAGTATTTGTCTCTGAGGTATTCTGGGGCTGATAGATGCGGCCTGTTCCATATGATTGATTGCACTCTTTATATCCCCCTTTTTATACATCAATTCCCCAAGACTGTGATGTGCCTTTACATACCGTGAATTAAAAGAGATGGCATTTTTAAAAGATTCAGATGCCTTGTCAAGGTCACCCTTCTCAAGATGTACCTGCCCTAAAAAATACGATGCCTTTGCACTGTTTGGTTTAATTTTGAGTACCTTTTCAAAGGCTATCTTTGCCTCATTAAACATCCTTTTATTAAGAAATTCTATCCCCTGGTTAAAGATAACCTCCCCCTCAGGTGGGTTGTGTATTCTGTCTAAAATTTCAACAATCTTATCTTCGAGGACCTTTGTGACAAAAGGCTTTATTATATAACCATTCACCTGCTCCTCTGCTGCCTCTACAATCTCATCTTCCCAATTCTCCGCTGTTACCATAAGGACCGGCAGACTTCTAAAGTTAATATCACCTCTTATAGTCCTCACAACCTGAATCCCTGGCATGCGCGGCATATTCCAATCGAGAATTACAAAATCAAATCCCCCAGATTGGAGCTTTGTCACAGCAGTATCACCATCATCAGCCTCTTCCATATTTTCAAAACCTATCTGTCTCAGCATATTTTTAATGGTCTTCCTCATATTGCTGAAGTCATCCACTATCAATATCTTCATCTTCTTTGTCTTTTTATCAAATTCCATTATAATCTCTCCATTGAATAAACTTTTTAAAAAACCTGTTTAATTATACAATATATCTGCTATGAGTCAATAGTATATACTCATTCAGGATGAATCGGCGATTTTAAATCCCGCTAAAGCGGGATTTTGGGTAAATGTTCACCTTCATCAATGGTCAGGTCATGGTGGTTTAACCCTCATTTTAGATTTTACTGCATCAATCAGAAATTTCATCTCCTCGCTCTGTGTTAAAATTGTCATACCGAAATAAACAATAAGTCCGGTTAACATTACAAATGAGAACCATATTAATCTCCATACCCCAAGGCTGACCCCTGGTTTAATCAGAAGATAAGGCTGAAGGCTGAAGGCTAAAGAGCAGATTGTCCCCATTACAGCAGAAGACAAACCAATTTTAAGGACAGAATTCCTAATCTGGCGCCAGTCAATTCTTTTAATGCTATCTGGTAGGTAATAAATCAAGAGTCCGAGATTAAGCATGGCAGAGAGGGAAGTGGCAAGGGCTATACCTGCATGTTTCAGGGGGAACATAAGAATGAGATTAAAGACCACATTGGCTATCATTGATATAACAGCAATCCTTACAGGGGTCTTTGTGTCCTGAACTGAGTAATAGGCAGGTGCAATGACCTTTATACCTGAATATGCCCAGAGTCCTATGGAATATGCAATTAGTGCCTGAGATGTATTTATTGCTGCCTGACGGGAAAACTCACCCCTTTCAAATAAAAGGGATACAATTGGCAGGCTCAATACAATCTGGGCTGTCATAGCAGGTATGGCAATAAAGAAAGTAAAACGAAGCCCAAATGAGAGGGTATCTCTCATACCCTGCATATCTCTCTTTGCAGCAAAAGAGGAAAGGGTTGGCAGGATAGCTGTCCCGATGGCAGTTCCGAATACCCCGAGGGGAAGCTGCATTACCCTGTCAGCATAATAGAGGTAGGAAATACTCCCTTCTGTAAGAAGAGAGGCGATAAGTGTGTCTATGAATATGTTGAATTGGGTTGCAGCAAGACCGATAATAGATGGTGCCATTAAGAGAACGACCTTTTTAATCCCCGGATGACCGAAGGAAAAATCGGGTGTAAATTTCATCCCGCTTTTTATCAATGGTGGTATATGAACAATAAACTGAAGTATACCTCCGATTATCACCCCAATTGCAAGACCTGAAACAGGTATTTTGAGATAGGGGCATATAAAAAATGCGGCGCCTATCAACGAAAAATTTAATAAGACAGGTGACATGGCAGGGATTGTAAAATGTCTCAGAGAATTCAATATCCCCATGGATAAAGCTGTCAATGAAATTAAGAATATATAGGGAAAGGTGATTCTGGTCAGGTATACAGTCAGATTAAACTTTTGTGGTTCTGCATAAAAACCCGGGGCAAGGATTGTGATAATTTCAGGCATGAAGATTATTCCAATGACGGTAATTGCAGAAAGAATAATAAGGAGTGCAGAAAATACTGCGCTGGCAAAATTCCAGGCATCCTCCTCTGATTTTACCGTGAAGTATTCAGTAAAAAGGGGTATGAATGCTGCGGATAGTGCACCTTCACCGAGTAGTCTCCTCAGCAGATTCGGTATTTTAAAGGCTACAAAAAATGCATCTGTGGAAAATCCTGCCCCGAAAATTAAGGCGATCACCATATCCCTGATAAAACCAAAGATACGGCTTAAAAATGTCCCGCTGCTGATAATACCAGTAGCCTTAAGGAGTTTCTTGTTTTCTGACATAATCAAATTTATCAGCCACAGATTGTCACTGACTGATAAGTGTCACTGTTTTTTGCTGACACGAACACGAATCACTGACACAGATTAATATCTGTGTTTGTAAGCGTCAAATTTATGTAGATGTGAATTTTATCGTAAAAAGAAACGGAATACAATTTGTCATTGCAAAATAACATATTGTTATTTTAAATTGATAGTATGTCCAGTGCCTCTTTAAGAAAAAAAATAGGTCAAATGTTTATGATAGGTTTTCATGGGACAACCCTCTCGGATGAGTTAAAAGAGATGATAGGGGAATTTGGAATCGGCGGGGTAATTATTTTTTCAAGAAATATAGAATCAAAAGAACAGATTAAAGAACTCTGTTATTCTCTACAAAGATTTTCTGTTCAAAATAACGAGATACCACTTTTTATCTCTATTGATCAGGAGGGTGGGAGGGTATTTAGACTTAAATCACCTTTCAGACAGTATCCTTCCTCTGCTGAATTGGGAAGGATAGGTTCAGAAGCAATAGTAAATTCTAACGCCCTTTCTATGGCAGATGAATTATTGGAAATAGGGATAAATATGAATATGGCTCCAGTGCTTGATGTAAATACGAATACTGAAAATCCTATTATAGGAGACCGGTCTTTTAGCCCTGATCCTGATGTTGTATCCCATCTCAGTGCATGTGTTATTAGGGCATTTCATGAAAAGGGGATAATTGCAGTTGGCAAACATTTCCCGGGGCATGGGGATACATCATCAGATTCTCATATTGAACTGCCTGTTGTAAATCACAGGATAGAGAGATTGGAGGAAATAGAGTTTAAACCTTTTATTCATGCCCTTAAAACAGGATTGAGGGCAGTTATGACAGCCCATGTCCTTTACCCTGAATTGGACCCTCATTATCCTGCTACCCTTTCGGAAGTAATAATAAACGGTATCTTAAGAGAAAGACAGGGGTTTGATGGTGTTGTCATTACTGATGATATGGAAATGAAGGCAATTTCAAACCGCTATACTATAGAAGATGCCGGGATTCTATCCATTCATGCAGGTGCAGATATCCTTTTAATCTGTCATAGCCGTGATAAACAGTTAACTATGCACGAGTCATTATTGGAGGCAGTAGAGGGTGGTGAAATTGAGGAGGAGAGGATTGATAAATCTCTCAATAGATTAATCAAGCTAAAAAAAGATTTTATTAAAACTACGCCTCTATTTGTGAGCAGAGGTTAAAATCTATAGACCTGTTTCAGATTCAAGATTCTGAATTCTGATTAGAAGTTACCCTTATTACTGTCTTTACATTCCCCCTGACATTAAAATCCCCCACAACCTCTATAAAACGGGGTTTTAATATTTCATGGAGGTCATTATAGATTTTATTTGTTGCCCCCTCATGGGAAATGTATTGATCCCTGTAAGAATTCAGGTATAATTTCAAGGACTTCAATTCTACGATATGTCTATCCGGTATATAATTTATTCTCAATGTAGCAAAATCAGGATACCCTGAACGAGGACAGAGGCAGGTAAATTCCGGGAAACTTACCTCAATTCTGTAATCCCTCTCTGGATATGGATTATCCCAAACCTCTAACTCTGCCTTTTTAATAGCCTCTTCACCATATTTCATAAAAGAAGGAAAACCCTCATTTTATATCTATCCTTATAAGGCTCTCTCCCCAATGTGAGGATGGAGTTTCTGATGCCTCAATACTCAAATCCCTTGTGAATGACGGGATATCTCTATCTACTGATTTAAAGATTGATCTTGTCCCTGAGAAATCAGTGTCTATATAGGAAACGGGCTTAAGTGTAGCAATAGCCCTTATTATCTCTATACCTGCAGGCCCTTTTACAGCAATTTTATAACCATCCCCCCTGCCAGGAACTGAATATAACTCATTTGCCTTAACCTTATTGCCGGAAGAGAATCTATTCGGAAAGAGGATATGAACATTACCACTGGTCCCAACATCTACAAGGGTTACATAACAATCCCTGTCAGCCTTAAAATTGACTATGAGATTCTCACCTATACGATAACTCTTCTGGTCTGTCCAGAGGTCAATCTTTATCTTCTCTTCTGAAACTGTCTCTCCTTTCTGTTGAGAGATAGAGATCTCTGATGATTTAATCGTGGCAACAAACCTCTTTGCCACTTCTTCATCCATTTTTATTTTTACATCAGCACCGCTCAATATCCTTGCATTTTCTGTATCAATAACCTTAGCCCTTACATCTATATCTTTTCCAGCCTCAGATATGGTGCCAACTATAAGCACATCCAAGCCAAGGAGGTTTCCAACCTTTTTTGTGGTTGATTCATCAACGACACCAGAAAGCTGAAGCTCCCATTCCTTTGCAATCTGTGTAAAATTCTTCCTGTCCACCACCTGAAAACCCTTATCAGGTGCAAATTTAACAAGACTAAACTCAACATCATCTGATATCTTTTTACCAAGATGGCTCACCTCACCATTAAGATTTGTAAATTCCCCGATCCCAACATTCTTCCCTTTTAAAACATCTGCAGAGGAAACAGACCGACTTATTGCCTCAATAGCCTCATTCAATCCTGAACTCTTAGCCTGTGAAGATTGTTCATCCTTTTCAACCACAGTCCTTTGAGGCTCAACCCTCTTCATTGCACCCTTTTCGGTACCCTGACATCCCAACAGAATAAAAAGAAATAGCAGAATACAATTTTGAATTACTACTCTCATTTTCATATGATAATCACCCTCTTTCTTCTCAATACCTATTCAATATTAACTACTCTCCCATCGCTAACACCTGAAGCTTTCCCTCCCATTATTAACTATCTTAACTTTTTAAAAGTTACCATTTACATAAAATCCCCAGTAAGAAAAAACGGTGCCCAATAGAAGGGGTGGGAATATTCCTTATTCTTAATCAGGGTAATCTCTGCTTCCCTCAATGCCTCATCCTTTGGCTTTTCTTTCAGATTCTTATAAAATTCCTCCATGAGAAGGGCAGTTGATATGTCACTGACACTCCATAAACTCGATACAATAGAAGGAGTGCCTGCATATATCCATGCCCTGTTCATGCCTATTATCTCATCACCACTGGTTACGGCACCCAGCCCTGTCTTGCATGCGCTTAAGACAACCAGATAGGGTTTTATATTGAGGGAAAAGACCTCTCCGGATTCAAACCTCCCGTCCTCTCCCTCATCTCTTGCAAGTCTTATATTTGAATACATTGGGTCAATATCGCTGAACTCTGCATGTGAGGCAAAATGTATTATATCAAAACCTGCTGAGATTTTCTTTGCCATACCTTCAGTTGCCTCTTTCCTGTAAAAGAGGGCAGTTTCTCCAAACAGGTTTGCAATCCTCTCAACCTCTTTCTGGGCAAAGGGTAAATCCAGTGCAGGGTCACCCAGATCCGGATTTCCAAATGCAATAAGCCTTTCCCCTTTCCCCCTTCTCTTTTCAGATGTAAATTTCATGACAGAGGCACTTGGTAAATAGAATAGGGAATATTCTTCTATGAAATATCTCTCACTATTCCACAATGCATGGAATGGCAGGTAGTGGAGGGCATCAAAAGGGACAATGCAAATCCTACCTCCCCTTACATAATGTTTAACAGGCTCTATAAGGATTTCATATAATTCTGAAGATAACTTTTTCAATTCCTCCCCCTTATCAAGGCGGATGACCCTATCTCTATATTCCCTTATTTTCTCTATTATTGTATCCTGTTTAACAGGTAGTACAGCAAAATTTACATTCTTTGAATCAATTGCCCAGATTAAGAGTCTGTCATCTGACATATAATACTCCAGGAGTGTTGTATCTTCAGGTATCAGACCCCTTATCTCGTCTGATTTTAATGGAGAGATGGTAATAAGAGATGCAAAGTCAGGATTTTCTCTCCTCACATTTATCATAAGGTCTCTGTATTGAGTAACCTGGGTTTCGAGTTCCGCCCTCAAGGACAAAAGAGTATCATCCTTCTTTTCCTTCCTCTCCTCTGCATAAAGCCGTGCCTGAATCTCTCCTATCTTAAATTTTAGCTCGGTCTCCTGTCTGCTCAAATTCTCATCTCTTATTATCAGTCTGCGATTTGCCAGCAGGTCTAAGAATGACCTCGCCTTTGCCCTCTCAAGGATTTCCAGTGCAGGAGTAGAACCATATAAATCGAGGGCAAGGAGTATTGCATCCCTGTAAACCTCCTGTTTATTTGCCTGAAAGAGCCTTTTATTTAGATCTGTCTCCAGATTTGCCCTGATGGATTCTATATGGTCTATTGCACCCATATAATTTTGATAGGCAGTCTCTTTTAAAATATAGTTTATATA
>JACQQJ010000061.1 GCA_016207035.1 Nitrospinota bacterium
ATTAAACAATTTAATGGTTTCAGACTTGAAACAGGAGAGATTACCCTTATTACCTTCAGCATGCCGAGGGTAAATGTCTTTTCTACAGGTCTAATAACTGACTTTATAAATGCTATTAATACCCTCCATTCATCAAAGGTTTTAAAGGTTCTTATCATAACAGGTGAGGGGAATACTTTTTTGGCAGGTGCTGATATTAAAGAGATGGTAAATTTCGGCACAGCAGAGGCAAAGGATTTTGCAAAATTGTTCCATCAGGCAATGGGTCTTCTTGAGGATTTTCCTATGCCTGTTGTTGCAGGGGTAAATGGTTTTGCCCTTGGCGGGGGATGTGAGCTGATACTTGCCTGTGACATTGTCATAGCCTCAGAAACTGCCATTTTTGGCCAGCCAGAGATAAATCTCGGCATAATACCCGGGGCGGGTGGAACACAGAGGCTTACGAAAAGGATAGGGAGATTAAGGTCAAAGGAGCTTATATTTACGGGAATGAAGATTGATGCCAAAGAGGCGTTACTTCTGGGTCTTATAAATAAGATAGTGCCAAAGGATAAACTCATGGAAGAGGTGATGTCCCTTGCAAAGGTTATTGCATCAAAGCCATCACAGTGCCTTAAGGTATCCAAATCACTCATAAACTCTGGCTCACTGGAAAAGGAGATTGAGGGGTTTAGTTTGATGTTCTCTTATGAAGATCAGAAGAGATTAATGCAAGATTTTCTCAGGTAAACCCCGTTACACTGCACTGAATCCCGTTAGAAATCTATCGCCAGAGGGAATAGCAAATACTTTTGATATTCTTTTTCTGATGGGATGAAGGATGGGGCATTCTGCGGGTAACGGGGTAAAAGGGGTGGTAAATAAATGGAAAATGTCCTTATAGTAAGTGCTTGCAGATCTCCTGTAGGGAAGCTCCTCGGCAAGCTCTCCTCATTAACTGCACCACAGCTTGGGGCACTGGTCATAAAGGAGGCTATCAGGAGGTCTCATATAAAGCCACCCCTTGTAAATGAGGTGATTATGGGTAATGTCCTCTCCGCAGGCATAGGGCAAAACCCTGCGAGGCAATCAGCCATTTTATCAGGACTACCAAATACAGTAGCAGCCCTTACGATAGATAAGGTCTGTGCATCTGGTCTTAAGGCAGTTGCCCTCGGTGCACAGGCAATTATGCTCGGAGAGGCAGAAATTGTTATTGCAGGGGGTATGGAGAGTATGAGCAATGCCCCATTTCTTTTAAGGGAGATGAGGGGTGGAAAGAAATATGGGGACTCCGAGGTAGTCGATTCTATGATCTACGATGGTCTCTGGGATTGTTATTATAACGAACATATGGGAACACTCTGCGAACTTGCAGTTAAAAAATATGGGTTATCCAGAGAGGAACAGGATGAATTTGCCTTTCAAAGCCATAAAAAGGCGATGGAGGCGACGAGGAAGGGTCTTTTTAAAGAAGAGATAGTTCCCATAAAAGTTAAAAGAGGGGGAGAAGAAATTGTAGTTGAAGAAGATGAGACGATACGGTGGGACACAGACATTGAAAAGCTCAGCAGATTAAAGCCTGTATTTAAAGAGAGGGGGACAGTAACTGCCGGGAATTCCCCTGGGCTGAATGACGGTGCAGCAGCACTGATACTTATTTCAGAAAGAAAGGCGCAGGCCCTTAAAATAAAACCCCTTGCCAGGATAATCGGTTTTTCTACAGGTCACACTGACCCAAAGTGGTACACCATTGCACCGATAAGGTCTGTAAAAAACCTTTTAAAAAAGACAGGCAATAAGATAGATGATTTTGACCTCATAGAGGAGAATGAGGCATTTGCTGCGCAGACCCTTACCGTTATGAAGGAGCTGTCCCTTGACCCTGCAAAGGTAAATGTGAATGGAGGTGCAATAGCCCTCGGACACCCCATAGGTGCAAGCGGGGCAAGGATTTTAGTTACCTTGCTCCATGCCCTGAAAAACAGGAAAAAAGAGCTGGGACTTGTAACAATATGCCTCGGCGGCGGCGGCGCCGTAAGCATGGCTGTGAGAGTAGAGTAATACCCCGATACATTATACTTTAAGCATTCATCTAACCTTACAGTTTTTTTCAAAAATGCCTTGACTCAATTATACCCTTCTAATAAACTTTACCTATGCTAAAGACTATTGAATCAATAAAGGAAAGACTTATAGCGTCTTACGACCCCGACACGATTATTCTTTATGGCTCCCACGCCAGAGATGAGAGTAGTGATAAAAGCGATATAGATATTCTCATTTCCATCGGTAGTCCATTTATTGAGGAAATTATTGAAACGGGGAAAGTAATTTATGAGAAAAAGGGGCTATTACCTCTTGCCGAACTACTTAAATAAGATGCTGAAAGGTCTACGGCGGCGGCAGAAAATTTCATAAAAAGCCTTCGGATGGTTTTGAAGTAAAGAATTATGTGCAGACACAAAAAATCAGCTTTATTAATTGAGAGGTTATTTTAATGACTAATCCATTAAAAAATGCAGTTAAAACAATCGTCAGAGTAGCAAAGCCGGACAAAATAATTCTATTTGGCTCTCGTGCAGGAGGCAGACAAAAGGCAGTGAGCGACTACGACCTCCTTGTTATTAAAAAGAATTTGAGAAATCAGCGTAGATTGGTTCATGATATTTATTTGAGATTTAAAAATATAGGTGCACCTGTTGATGTTCTGGCAATAGATATGGATAGATTTGAAGAACTAAAAGATGACCCATATTTGATATATGGTGAGGCATATCAAAAAGGAAGGGTGATTTATGAAAAAACTCCAAAGGGTAGGAGAGTGGCTAAGTCGGGCTAAGAGTAACCTTGCCCGTGCAAAGGCTGGCAGGATTTCAGAAGAGATACTCTATGAAGACCTTTGTTTGATGCACAGCAGGCTGTGGAAAAGGCATTAAAGTCCCTTTGTATCATACATGGAATAAAGTTTAGCAAAGTGCATGATATATCGTATCTGATTGAATTGTTGGAGAAGGGGAATATAAAAATACCAAAAAAATTGCAAAGGGCAAGGATATTGACTGATTATGCTGTTGAGACAAGGTATCCCGGGGACTATGTCCCTGTTGATTAAGATATGTATGAAGATGCCCTAAAACTTGCAGAAAAAATTGTCTCATGGGTTAGAAAAATTGTGGAGGCAAAAAAAGGATGTTAATTTGCGGAGCTAATCATGGGCAGACATAAAAAATCAGCTTTATTAATAAAAGAACAAGAGGCGAGTTATGTTACAAGCAATGCAAGGGTTACGATTTCAAGGACATTTAAACAGAGGGCTTTTTATTCACCATCAGAAATAATTGCGTTATTCAAATTTAAAAAAATTGATAAGGAGTGGTCTTTTATTGATTATAAACCCAGTGACACCTCAAAACTGACCCATTGTTATCATCGCTATCCTGCTAAATTTATTCCTCAACTGGGCGAAAGACTTTTTGACGAGTATCTTATTGGTATTAGAGAACCTAATGTAAATGACCTCTTTATGGGGAAAGATCAATAACGTGAGCAGCCAATTTGTTGAGGCAACAAGCGAAAATTTAATTAAAAGCTATGGAAAACACAAATAAATCAAAACAGCTTTTTTATCAATTAGCAAAGCGGCTTAAAAAAATCATTGCTGGTTTATCTGTTTCTGAAACAGATAAATGGTGCAGTTTTTATCAAAAAGGCGGAAAAAGATTTGCTTACATTTTATTAGCGAAACGAAAGCCTAAAATAGATATATGGTGTTTGGGAAATGTTGATTATATAAAACAAAAGTATGCTGCAAAAATAAAATTCAAGTCAAG
>JACQQJ010000006.1 GCA_016207035.1 Nitrospinota bacterium
GATTATGTAATGATAGGTTCTGATAGTGGTGCGCGTTCCGTCAATGGGATATTGGGAGCTGGTCTGCCCCATCCGCGCACCTTTGGAACTTTTCCGAGAATTATAGGGAGATATTGCAGAGATGAGAAGCTCTTTGAACTCAATGACGCAATTTATAAAATGACACTGTTCCCCTGTAAGAGGGTTGGAATAAAAGATAGGGGGTTGATAAGAGATGGTTATTTTGCTGATCTTGTGATATTTGACCCTGATATTGTATCAGATACTGCCACCTTTGAGTCTCCAAAAAACTATCCTATAGGAATAAGATATGTAATTGTCAATGGTGTGATAACCGTACAAGATGGTGAACATACAGGGGCAAAGGCTGGCAGAGTTTTGAGGATGGACTGAAAAATCTTGATAAAAGTATTTTCCAACCTATTGTTCATGAGAGGTTATTCCCATCACCTACATGATACTCTTCAGGAATACTCTTTTGATAATTTTTTAATTGTGGTAACATCATGCAATCGTGTTAATCTTATCCGATATTAAGCACGGAGACAAGAAAAAGGGGGTGATGAGATGTTTGAGTTATTACGAAAAGCTGTTTCTCTGGGATTAGGTGCAATTGACCTTTCTCAGAAGAAGATAGAAGAATTGGTGGGTGATCTGGTTAAAAGGGGTGAGATTAAAAAGAGCGAGGGTGCAAAGTTGATAGATGAGATACTAAAGAAGGCTGAGAAATCCAGATTAGAAATAGAAAAGAGTATACAGAAGGGGGTTAGGACTGCACTTCAAAAATTAGACCTTGTTCAGAAAAAAGATTTGGATGCAACGGTGAGGAATCTGGAAAAAAAGATTGAGCACTTAAGGAAAATGGTTGGGAAGGAATAAAATGATACCATGCCATTTCCATGGATAAAAAAGACCTATCATAACATCCAGCGTCTCAGGAATATAGCCAATGTCTTAATAAAGCACGGTTTTGGTCGCCTCGTTGATCAGCTGAATCTCCAGCGTTATATATCTCTCGGGAAGAGGTTAATAACCTTTAAGAAATATGAAACTGAAAGAGAGGTTTATACTGTTCCTGAGAGACTTCGTCTTGCCTTTGAAGAACTTGGTCCCACATTTATAAAGTTAGGTCAGGTCCTGAGTTCAAGGCCAGACCTGGTTCCCTATGATTTTGCAAATGAATTTAAAAAGCTTCAGGATGCTGTCCCGCCATTTCCAGCATCTGTTGCAAAGAAACATATTGAAGAGGAACTTCATATCCCTATACATGAGATTTTCTCTTCTTTTGACGAGATCCCTTCTGCTGCAGCATCCATTGCACAGGTTCACAATGCTACTTTAATTACAGGGGAGAAGGTGATTGTAAAGGTCCAGCGCCCTGGTTTAAGGCAGATGTTAGATTCTGATATAAGTATCCTCTTTTACCTTGCAAATCTTGTTGAAAGATACCTGCCTCACGGTAAGTTTTATAATCCAACAGGTATAGTTGAAGAATTTTCCAAAACTATTAAAAGGGAGCTCAATTTTAACATGGAGGGGAGCAATGCCGCAAGATTTAAGAGAAATTTTGAGGGTGATGATACCGTCTATATACCTGATGTTTACTGGAAATATACTACAAAAGATGTTTTGACTATGGAGAGGATAGAAGGAATACCGATTTATGAGATAAAAAGATTGGAAGAAGCTGGATACGATAAAAGGCTGATAGCTAAGAACGGTATCAATGCATTCCTGAGGCAGATACTGGAGTTTGGTTTTTTTCATGCTGATCCCCATCCAGGAAATTTTATAATAATGGAAAATAATAAAATAGGGATTGTGGATTTTGGTATGATCGGGAGAATTGATGAGGATAGTATGGAGAGCATTGCAAATACATTTTTATCTTTCGTTGAACTTGATTGCAATGTCCTCGTTCGCGAATATATCAGACTTGGGCTTTTAAGCGAGGACATAGATGTAAAGGCATTTAAAAGCGATCTACGAGACCTTATAGAACCATATCATGGTAAGGCATTAAGACATATACAGGCAGGAAAGGTCTTTAATGATATTTTACAATTAGCTATAAATTATAAGGCGAGGGTCCCAAATGACCTCATCCTCCTCGGCAAGGCCCTTTTAACAATTGAGGGATTGGCGATGGAACTTGACCCTGATATTACAGTTATTGAGGAGGCAAAACCTTTTGCAAAGAATTTAATAAGAAAAAGACTGAGCCCTGCATATCAGGTGACAAAGGTATACAAAACTATATGTGACTTAAGTGATGTTCTAAAAGAGATACCAGGACAGTTCAGCCATGTCTTAAGAAAGGTCATGAAGGACAAACTCAAGATTGAGTTTGTTCATAGCGGACTCGACAGGCTAATTAGGGATATGGATAAGTCAAGTAATCGCCTGTCTTTTGCCATTATCATATCTGCTATTGTAATTGGCTCATCAGTTGTTATGTTATCAGGGAAGGAACCTCTCCTCTTCGGTTTCCCTATGATAGGTGTAATAGGTTATATTGTGGCTTTGGTTTTAGGCCTATGGCTTGCTATATCAATTTTAAGGTCAGGGAGGCTGTAAGTTTGATTATGGGAGAATATGAGCTATGAAAATTTTTATAAGGATAGACTTATATCTTTTAAGGTTAAAAGAAGATTGAGAATGAAAATCAAGTATGTATATCCAGTTCCTTCACCAGTTTATGCAGGTATGTCCTCTGTATCCTTAATATCTTAGCGGCCATGTTTTTATTCCCACCAGCATATTTTATCGTTTCTGCAAGAAAATCTTTTTTAAATTTTTCAATTGCCTCTTTCAAAGAAATACCGATTACAGGGGATGTAACTACCCTGCCTTTTATAATATCGAGGGGCAGGTTTTCTACCTTTATTTCCTTTCCATCCCCTATCACTATTGCCCTCTCTATGGCATTTTCTAATTCCCTTATATTCCCATGCCAGGGATGATTTATAATAACATCCATCGCTTCTTTGGTTACTATGGGAACTGGTTTGTAATTTTCAGAGGATTTTTTTTCGAGGAAATATTTCACCAGCAAAGGGATATCCTCTTTCCTCTCCCTTAAAGGGGGGATATTTATTCTTATTACGTTCAGCCTGTAAAAAAGGTCTTCACGAAATCTTCCTGACTCGATATCCTTTTCAATTTCTCTATTTGTCGCCGCAATTATTCTTACATCCACTGTCGTTGGTGCAGTTCCACCTATTCTGAAAAATTGTCCCTCCTGGAGAACCCTGAGGAGTTTTACCTGCATTGCAGGGGTGGTCTCTCCTATTTCATCAAGGAAGAGTGTCCCGCCATCAGCAACCTCAAAGAGCCCGATTTTTCTCTGGTCGGCGCCTGTAAATGCCCCCTTCTCATGACCGAAAAGTTCCCGTTCTAATAATGTCTCAGGTATTGCACCGCAGTTTATTATAAGAAAAGGTTTCTCTCTTCTCGGACTTTGATTATGAATAAGCCGTGCAATAAGCTCTTTTCCTGTTCCGCTCTCCCCATATATAAGAGTGGTTGCCTTTGAGTTTGCTACCTTCTTAGCATCTCCGATAACCTTCGTTATCGACTCACTCTCTCCAATAATCATATACTTTTGTTCAAATTAATTTATCAAAAATATATTTATCCACAGTTTAATGAAGATTGTATTCTCTAAAGTTTTAATTAGTATTATAATGGTGTTTGTTGTACCTTACATATCTTTTGCCGCTACTCTTAAAGATCCTTTGGGGGGAAAATCTTTCAGTGATTTGATTACCGCTATACTTGATATTATGATTAAGATAGGTGTGCCCATAGCGGCGCTCTTCTTTGTTTACGCGGGTTTTAATTTTGTAACATCGCAAGGAGATCCGAAGAAGTTGGATACGGCCAAATCTATGTTTTGGTGGACAGTAATCGGCACAGCTCTCATTTTAGGGGCTAAGATTA
>JACQQJ010000066.1 GCA_016207035.1 Nitrospinota bacterium
CACTTAATGATAAAGAAAATTTCATAGAGTTTACTTCTTTGATAAATATTCGTCCCCATCAAGATAACTATTCTATGGAAATAACAAGTTTGATGGTTAAAGAGAAGATCAAGGGCATAGTGGATAAGCACATTTATTATGAAGCTTAAATACCATACGACTCTAACAGAAGAAAAATGGGGTAAATTCGACTTTTATAAACAAATTCTTATGATTGCTAACGAATTAAACAGGGCAAAAAACTGGATAGAGAAAAAAGACTTTCGTGAGGTAAAATTGTGTTATGAAAGGGCATTTGAACTTTTATATTTAACTATTGAAATCCGGAACAATAAGAAAAAATTAAGGGAGTTGTTACGATTTAAGGAGATGCTGGGGATTCTCTATATAAAAGATTATCCAACCCTGAAAGAGAACTTTAACCTCTTAAAAATTTTGGTCTCCTTGGATAAAGACAGCTTTAAAATGTTACAGTTTTAAAAAAGGAATGCATAGAGAAAGAAGCCATATTTTTTTTATTTGGTATTGAAAGTTTGCTAACCGGAATAAGGACAATAAATTGACTGTCATTATCTTCAATGATATACTTTTTCTGTGAATTTAAAAAGATTATTCAAAAAAGAACAATCAATTGCATTTTTTCCCCATATCCTTTTAGCTGCTACCTTAATATTTACCTTATCGTCTGTGTTCAAGGGGGCAGTTTTTCCTGCGCATGCCCAGGAGGAAGGGAAGGGATTTCTCAGTGAAATTGAGGAGGCGGTTAAAGAAGAAGGCAGACAAGTAAAGGAAATCCTTGACAGGCAGACAGATAAGGCATCACGGAACTTATTAGTCATAGCTGGGGCGATTATCATTCCAGTATCGCTCATTTTAATTGTATGGATTTCAAAGCTAATTCTTAATATCATCTTTTCCATAATCAGTTCTTTCCTCAATATTTCAAGGGCTAAAATTGCCTTAATTTTTAAAAGGGATGCGATTAGTAAACGAGAATATAATATAACTAAAGGAGAAGATAGACCCAGGAAGAAGCCTCTCAGACTCGGTGAGATCCTTATGGGTTTTGTTTCTCGATCTATTACTGTGGAGCAGATTGATCTGGCTCTCTTAGAGCAGAAAAAGGAACAGTCCAAACCTTTGATTGGTAAACTGCTTGTAAGACACGGATTTGCTACCCCTGAGGAGGTAAAAGCTGCTTTAAAGATTCAGGGAAAAAAGGGTTAGCTTAAGGGGGTATTTTATTTGACTTCTCGACAACCAACACTAAAATTGAAATCTCAACAACTCAATACCCTCATCAATGTGATCAAACAGCGTGGTTATACTCCTGTAGGTCCAGTAGTTCGTGAAGGGAGTTTGATTTATGACAGATTAAACTCTGCTGATGAACTTCCGCGGGGCTGGACAGATGAGCAGGATGCAGCGACATTTCGATTAAAGAGGCGAAGTGATAATGCTTACTTTGGCTATAATGTCGGTCAGCATTCATGGAAGCAGTTTCTTTTTCTACCGAAGGTAAAGTTATTTACATCAATAAAAAAGGGGAAGACCTTTGAGGTGATTCCAAATTCTCCACATGAGATTGTTCAGAATTACGCCTTTATTGGAGTGCGGCCATGTGATCTTCAGGCCATTAAGGTCCAGGATCTGGTTTTTAATAATGGCCAGTTTACCGACCCTCTTTATAAAACTATTAGAAAAAAAAATTTTATTGCAGTCGTTAATTGCACACAGGCAGGAGGGACCTGTTTTTGTGTCTCAATGAGCAGCGGTCCAAGGGCATACAGGGGATTTGACCTTGCAATGACTGAAGTTTTGAGCGGAGATGACCATTTTTTTACTGTAGAGGTTGGGAGTAAGTCAGGGGCAGAGGTGATGAGTGAAATTCCCCATGATATTGCTGATCAGACACAAATTGAAACAGCAGATAAACTTGTGGAGAGAGCAGCCCGGCAGATGGGCAGGTCAATGGATGTAAAGGACATAAAGGAAATCCTTTATGCCAATCTTGAAAATAAGTCCTGGGACGATGTTGCAAATAGATGCCTTACCTGTGCTAATTGTGTCATGGTATGCCCCACCTGTTTTTGCTCAACAGTAGAAGATATTACCGATGTAACCGGTGAACATGCTGAGCGCTGGCGACGGTGGGATTCATGTTTCACTATGGATTTTGCAAAGGTTTTTGGTGGTAATTTTCGCCCATCTTCAAAGGGACGCTACCGTCAGTGGATGACGCATAAACTCGCCACATGGATAGACCAGTTTGGCACATCAGGGTGTGTGGGTTGCGGAAGATGTATAACCTGGTGCCCGGTAAGAATTGATATTACAGAGGAGATGAGAACAATCAGGAGTGGTGCTCGGTAGAATACTATTTTCTGTTTTTATGGGAGGTTAATCATGCGAACAAGAGACCTAACAGAAATCTTAAGGCATCATCCTTTCATCAGTGACCTTAGTGACCATTATCTTCAAACCCTTCTTTCATGTGTTACCAATGTGCGGTTTAAAGAAGGAAGTTATCTTTTTCGTGAAGGTGAAGAGGCGGGCTCATTTTATCTCATCCGCACAGGAAGGGTTGCCCTGGAAATTCATGCTGGTGAGCGAGGGACTATTCGTGTTCAAACTATCAGCCCTGGCGAGGTATTGGGCTGGTCGTGGCTGATTTCTCCTTACCGCTGGCAATTTGATGCATGTGCTGTTGGGGATGTCCGTGCCTTTGCCTTTGATGGGAAATGCCTGCGCACAAAATGTGAGACTGACCATGATTTTGGTTATGAGATGCTCAGGAGGTTCTCACATATTCTTGAACAGCACCTTAAGGCAACCCGTCTGCAATTGCTGGATGTTTATAAACGACAATAAGTAAAGAATATGAATTCCGAAGTTTGTATTGATCCAATGATACCTCTCCCTGCCCGCATTCAGAGGGTAGTGTGGGAAACTGACGATACCTTTACCTTGCTCGTTGAACCGAAAAGTGAAAATGGTAAGAGATTCCAGTTTTCACCAGGACAATTCAATATGCTCTATGCCTTTGGTATTGGTGAATCTGCAATATCAATTAGTTCTGACCCGTTGAAACAGAACGCCATTGCCCATACCATCCATCGTCTGGGTTTTGTTACCAGTGAACTTTCTCGTCTAAGGCGCGGGAATTTTATAGGACTGCGGGGGCCATTTGGTAATGGCTGGCCTGTTGATAGGGTAAAGGGGATGGATATCTGCATTGTTGCAGGTGGTATTGGAATTGCCCCTCTGCGTCCTGTCCTTTATTCAATATTTCACAATAGAAAGGAATATGGGAGGATATTTTTGCTGTATGGCGCACGGACCCCTCTGGATCTCCTCTACCGTGTCGAATTGGAGCAGTGGTCTAAACTTTCAGATATAAATGTATTGGTTACTGTGGACCACTCTGATTCTTCATGGAAAGGACATATTGGGGTTGTTACAAACCTATTTTCTTACATTACATTAAACACCTTGCATACAATAGCAATGGTCTGCGGTCCGGAAATTATGATGAAATTTACCATCCGTGAGCTTCAGCAAAGGGGGATTCCCCTGGAACAGATTTATCTATCCCTGGAGAGAAATATGAAATGCGGAATAGGATTGTGCGGACATTGCCAGTTTGGGCCAAAATTCGTTTGTAAGGATGGACCGGTATTTGCCTACACACAGGTGAGTCATTTTTTTGAAAAGAGGGAAATATAGTAAAACCACAGATAACTACACAAAGAAAAAGTCACCAGTCCGGGGCACCCATCCAGTGGATGGGTCGCACCAGTCACCAGTTTTTTACTTGTGCTCTGGTGCACTGGTGTCTTATCTGTTTCCCACCTTCTCAAAGGGGATACAGGGGGTGTCAGTGAAAGCCTGTGGCTGAATAGTCTCATATACCATGGCAATTAAGAAACCGAAGGTTGCTGTTTTCAAGTTTGCATCCTGTGATGGCTGCCAGCTTTCAATCCTTGATGCAGAAGATGAACTCCTCATCATTGCCAATGCTGTTGACATAGCGTTTTTTCCTGAGGCAAGCCGTCGGATGCTTAAGGGTCCGTACGATATAAGTTTTGTTGAAGGGAGTATTACTACGCCTCACGATGTTGAATACATTCGGGAGGTCAGAAAGATGTCCCGCGTGCTCGTAACTATTGGTGCCTGTGCAACTGCTGGGGGGATTCAGGCATTGCGCAACTGGAAAGATATAAAGGAATTTACACAAATTGTCTATGCCAAGCCAGAATATATTTCTGCCCTTGACCGTTCACTCCCAATCAGTTCTTATGTTCATGTAGATTTTGAATTACAAGGTTGTCCGATTAACAAATATCAGTTCATTGAGGTAATGAGCGCCTTTCTACACAGGCGCAGGCCAAATGTTTCCTCTCACAGTGTTTGTATAGAATGTAAAACTAAAGGGAATATTTGTGTCCTGGTTGATAAAGGGATTCCCTGTCTTGGTCCTGTTACCCATGCAGGCTGTGGTGCCCTCTGCCCATCGTATCAGCGTGGTTGCTATGGCTGTTATGGTCCAATGGAAAGCCCTAATACTCAATCTCTGAGTAAACACTTTATAAGGCTTGGACTGACAGGACAGGATGTCATGCTGGCATTTCGTGGTTTCAATGCCTATGCTGAGGCATTTCGTAAAGAAAGTGATGCCCATGAAAAATAAAATATCATACCAATCTGCGAAAATCAGGGTCCTGATTAATTATGAAAAATAAGACCATAAAGATAGGTTATCTTGCCCGTGTTGAAGGGGAGGGGGGAATATTAATCAAAATCAGGGGTGGAGAGGTTACTGATGTAAAATTAAATATCTTTGAACCACCCAGATTCTTTGAGGCATTCCTGAGGGGTAGAAAATATTTTGAAGCCCCTGACATAACTTCAAGGATTTGCGGTATCTGCCCTATTGCCTATCAGATGAGCTCTATCCATGCAATTGAAAATGCATTTGATATTGTGATTGACGGACAGTTACGAGAGCTCCGCCGCCTCATATACTGCGGAGAGTGGATTGAGAGCCATGCACTCCATATCTATATGCTCCATGCACCTGATTTTCTCGGGTATGAAGATGCCCTGCAACTGGCAAGGGATTATCCGGATATTGTTAAACGGGGTCTTCAGCTTAAAAAGACAGGTAATGACCTTGTAGCGCTTTTAGGCGGGCGGGAGGTTCATCCAATAAATGTGCGTGTCGGAGGCTTTTACCATCTGCCAGATAAAAAGGAGTTTGTTGCTATTGCAGATAAATTAAAATGGGCAAGGGATGCAGCCCTTGAGACAGTCAGATGGACTGCAAAATTTAATTTTCCTGAGTTTGAGCAGGACTATGAATTTGTATCTTTAAGGCATCCCGATGAATATCCATTTAATGAAGGAAAACTTGTCTCAAGTAAGGGGCTTGATATAAATATTAAGGAGTATGAACTTCACTTTGAGGAGGAGCATGTCTCCCATTCCAATGCACTGCAATCTGTCCATAAAGGGAGTGGTGAATATTTTGCAGGACCCCTTGCAAGATTTAATTTAAACTTTGATAAATTATCTCCTATTGCTAAGGAATCATCAAAGGAGGTTGGAGTCCTTAAGGGAGTTTGTAATCCCTTCAAGAGTATTATTGTCCGCAGTATTGAGACTCTGTATGCGTGTGACGAGGCGCTTCGGATTATAAATCAATATGAGCCTCCTGAAAAATCTTGTATTGATGTAATACCCCGTAAGGGTACTGGTTTTGGATGCACTGAGGCTCCTCGCGGGCTTTTATACCACCGCTACAGCATTGGTGACGACGGCTTAATAAAGGAGGCAGAGATTGTCCCCCCTACATCACAAAATCAGCGTATGATTGAAAACGACCTCCGCAGTTTTGTCACAGCAAATATAAATCTGCCCAGAGAAGAGCTGATATGGAAATGTGAACAGACTGTGCGAAATTATGACCCCTGTATCTCCTGTGCCACCCACCTTATAAAATTGACAATTGACGAATGAAAGAGGAATAACGATTGACAAATGACAAATTAATGAAATATTCCTTAATTCGTCAATTGTCATTGGTCATTTGTTATGAAAGGTAAATGTTTCATAGGCACATCAGGTTGGAGCTATGACCACTGGACAGGAATTTTTTATCCTTCAGATTTAAAGCCATACGGAAGGCTTGCATTTTATATCAATAATTTTAATTCCGTTGAAATAAATAATACCTTTTACCATCTACCTTCCATGTCAGCATTTAAAGGCTGGAAAGAGTCAGCACCAAAGGGGTTTATCTATGCCCTTAAGGGGAGCCGATTTATCACCCACATGAAGAAGCTGAAAGACCCTGAAGAATCCCTCAACCTGTTCTTAGAGAGGGCGTCCCTATTAAAGAATAATCTTGGACCGATACTATTCCAGCTACCACCGCATTGGAAGCGCAATCTATCAAGACTTGAAGAATTTATAAAATTCCTTCCTGACAATAGACTTTTTGCCTTTGAATTCAGGGAGCCGAGCTGGTTCAATAAGGGAGTCTATGATTTGTTCAGGGAAAGGGGCATAGCCCTCTGTATTTATCATATGCCTGAATTTGAATCACCCCTTGAGGTTACTGCAAAGTTTGTTTATATCCGTTTTCACGGCACAGAGTTTCTCTATGGCGGCAGGTATTCAAAAGATGAACTCTCACGATGGGCTGATAAAGTCAAAGAATTTATCAAAATGGGAAAGGATGTCTATGTCTATTTTAATAATGATGCTTATGGCTATGCAGTTATAAATGCAAAGGAATTAATGGAGATGGTGAGTGTAAAAGCCTTATGAAGACTGAGCGTCAGATATCCTCTGGTGGGGTTGTATTCCGCAGGATTAATGATTGTATAGAGGTTGCCCTTATTGCTGTAAAGGGTGGTAAAGTATGGTGTCTTCCGAAAGGGCTTCTGGAAAAGGGCGAGGGTTTAGCCCGTGCAGCCCACAGGGAGGTTAAGGAAGAGACAGGGCTGGATGGGAAGATTATAAAGCTCATAGATTACATTAAGTATTTTTATGCACATAAGGAAAAGTCAGAGACAATAAGATATTTAAAGATAGTCTATTTCTTCCTCATGGAGTATACAGGGGGGAATGTTACTGATCATGATTCTGAGGTTGATGAATGCAAGTGGTTTTCCATAGATGAGGCGATAAAGAGAATTGAGTATGAGGATGAAAAGGAGATATTAAAAAAGGCAAAGGGGATGATATTTAGAAAGTAGCCTATTCGCTAATAAATACTCAAATAATTCCTTGATATTACTAATTTTGGTGGGATAATATAAGCC
>JACQQJ010000067.1 GCA_016207035.1 Nitrospinota bacterium
ATTTATAATAGAAGGTATGATTCAAGGTTTTTTAGGGGGTATTTTATCCATAATATTACTCATTGTTATTTATAAGATATTTATAAGCAGTTTGAGTTATTCAATAATGCCGATTTTTGGAATTCATGAAATATCATTCATCCAGCCGAAGGTTATAATAGAGATATGTATTTCAGGCTTGATTCTGGGTTTCATTGGTAGTGCAGTCTCTCTCGGGAGAATACTCAAGGTCAGGGTATGAGTGAATCCCGCACCATTGCTTTACCCTGCCTCTGCACGCAGGAGCGGGGTTTACACCCGCGGCTTCCTGTGGTGCGGGTGAATGCAGAACATATGAGACAGGAGAAAGGAGCAGGTACACAAAATTGAAAGTTTTTTTGTTCTCTCTACTGTTCATAGTTTATTGCCTAATACCCTCTGTCTCCTATCCTGAAACCGTAGCTCATTTGAATGCTCAGATAGAAATGGAAAGGAAACAACTTAATGAGATAAAGGAAAGGATTCATAAACAAAAGACAAAGGTAGCAGATGCTAAAATGAAAGAGGATTCAATACTTTTAAGATTAAATATGATAAATCGCAGTCTTAAAATTATTCAAAATGAGCTTAAGGTTTATAATTTAAAGCTTGGAGAGAATCATGATAAAATAAAGGAAATAGAAACAAAACTGAAAGAAATAGAATCTGTTATAAATAAGCAGAAGAGGTTTCTCTCTGATAGGCTGAAGGTTTTATATAAAGAGGGAAATTTACCGTATATAAATCTTGCCCTTTCTGCTACAGATTTCACTGACTTTATTCAAAGGATGGGATATTTAAAAAGAATAGCCGAGCATGACTCTGCAATAATAAAAGATTTTTTTGAAAAGCAAAAAGAAATAGAAGGGTATAAGCAGGTATTGTTAAAGTCTGAAGATGAGATTATCGACTTAAAAGGGAAGGCGGATCAAAAGAAGGAACAGATATTAAATGAAAAAAAGGAAAAGGAGAAATTTCTTAGGGAGATAAAGGGGAAGAGGGTTGTTTATGAGATAATACAGGAGGAGCTGGAGGATTCATCACATCAGTTGATGGCACTCATTGAGTCACTTGAAAAAAAGAGGAGAGAGACACATATAGCATCACCTCCAAAGGGAGGTGGAGATTTTGCAGTTATGAAAGGATCCCTTCCATGGCCAATCAAAGGGAGCATCGTAACTCATTTTGGGATAGCAAAGGAATCTAGGTTTAATACTTATCTTTTTAACAACGGTATAGAGATCAGCTCTGCACCTGATGTAAAGATAAAAACTATTTATGCAGGTGATATAATTTTTGCTGACTGGTTCAAAGGATATGGTAAACTAATCATTATAGATCATGGAGAAGGTTATTATTCTCTCTATGGTCATCTGGATGAGATAATGGTTGCTGTTGGTGAAAAAGTAGAGGGAGGGGATATCATAGGCAAAATAGGGGATACTGATTCTATAAATGGTTATACCCTCTATTTTGAAATAAGAAAAATAGGTAAACCCGAAGACCCCTTAGCATGGCTTATACCACAAAAAATGGCATACAAATAATATAAAATAGGAGGATAGAATGTTAAAACGGATAAACAATAAATTTGCAGTAATTTTTACCATTCTTCTTATTTCATCAATACTTTTTATTGGTAGTAGCAAGGTAAAAAATGTATTTGCAGTAGGAAGGGCATACGATAATCTCAAGGTTTTTGCTGAGGTTCTGACGCTTGTCGAATCAAGCTATGTCGAGGATGTCAAGTCTGAAGATCTCATTCATGGCGCAATAAAAGGGATGTTAAAGACCCTTGATCCTCACAGCACCTTTTTGACACCTGATATGTATAAAGAAGTTCAGGTAGAAACTGAAGGAGAGTTTGGCGGGCTTGGTATAGAGATAACCATTAAAAATGAAGTCCTTACTATTGTTGCACCTATTGAGGATACACCAGCGGATAGGGCTGGTCTGAAGGCTGGAGATAAGATCTTCAAGATAGATGGGGAGCTTACGAAAGATATGACCATCATGGATGCAATAAAAAAGATGAGGGGTAAGGAGGGGACAAATGTAACCCTTAGTGTTATAAGGGATAATCTTGAAGAGCCAAAAGATTATGTTCTTACCAGGGCTATTATAAAAATAAAAAGCGTAAAATATAATATAATAGATGAAACCATTGGATATATAAAGATAAAGAGTTTTACAAAAACCACTGCCGATGAGTTGGATAATGCTTTAAAATCAATTACAAAAAATAAAATTGATGGAATGGTTCTGGATTTAAGAAATGACCCAGGGGGGCTTCTGAATCAGGCAGTGGAGGTCACTGATAGATTTATTGAAAAGGGGCAGCTCATTGTTTATACAAAGGGTAAAATAGAGGAGCAGAATTTAAAATTTTCCTCCACTGGTAAGAATGCATACCTTGATTTCCCCATAATTGTCCTTGTAAATGCTGGAAGTGCCAGTGCTTCAGAGATAGTAGCGGGTGCCCTTCAGGACCTCAAGAGGGGGGTTGTACTCGGAACCCAGACCTTTGGTAAGGGTTCTGTTCAGACAATAATTCCCCTCAGCGATGGATCAGGTCTGAGGCTTACCACTGCAAAATACTTTACACCAAAAGGGAGAGTAATTCAGGGGAAAGGTATTACACCTGATATAATTGTTGAAGAGCCAATTGTCGCGGCTACGAAAACCACAGCTGGACGCCCTGAGACAGGTGCTCTCAGGGAAAAGGACCTCAAAAATCACCTTAAGGGTGAAGAAGGTACACCTGAAGATGCAGCAGCGAAACCTGTTATAGTGAAGGGAAAGATAGGAGAGGAAGATCCCCAGATGGAAAGGGCTGTATCGCTTCTCAAGGGTTGGAATTTATTTCAGCAGATAAAAGGCACTACAGTAAAATAGTACAATAACCTGATTCTTTTTCAGCAGCTTCCACCCTTCTACCGCAATGCCAAGCGAAAATAACATATCAATGGTGTCTATCCCCATCTTCGCATCTCGCTGTTAATTTTAGATTTTTTAAATAAAAGTTTTGTCATTTACTCTTTTAAAGGGAGATTTTTAATTTCTGCATGATACTTCCAGATTGTATAGATTGCCGGTAAAACAATGAGCGTCAGTATGGTTGAAGAGATAAGCCCTCCAATCAATGGTGCAGCGATCCTTTTCATTACATCTGCTCCAGTGCCTACGCTTACCATCACTGGCATAAGACCGAAGATATTTGCCCCTACGGTCATCAATTTCGGCCGTAATCTCTGCACTGCCCCTTCCATCACCGCATCATAAAGGTCTGAAAGGTTGTTCATTTTTCCTTCTGCCTTTCTCCGAGTATATGATTCGTCTAAATAGACTATCATAATTGATCCTGTTTCAGCAGCTACCCCTGCCAATGCGATTAACCCAACCCAGACTGCAATGCTCATATTGTAACCAAGGAGGAATAGATACCAGATACCTCCAATTAAAGCAAAAGGCACAGACAGCATTACAATGAATGTTTCAATTACAGATTGAAAAGTAAAAAAATAGAGTATAAAGATTATAAAAACAGTTAAAGGCACAAAAATCTTTAACCTATCCTTAACCCTCTGCATATATTCATACTGCCCTGACCAGACCAATGAATATCCAGTGGGAAGCTTTATCTGTTCTCTGACTACCTTTTTGGCATCATTTACATAGCTGCCTATATCTCTCCCTGCCATATCTACATAGATATAACCAGAAAGTAAACCGTTCTCATCTCTGATCATTGCAGGCCCAGTCTTTCTATTTATATCAGCAATCTGCACCAACGGTATTTGTGCGCCGGACAAAGTTGGAACTAATACCCGTTTTAATTTTTCAATATCATCGCGTAGTTCTCGTGCATAACGCAGATTCACTGGATATCGTTCCCTCCCTTCAATAGTAGTAGTAATATTTTCGCCCCCGATTGCAGACATAATGATGTCATTGGCTTCTTCAATAGTTAATCCATAACGGGCTAACTCCTTACGTTTCAAAACAAAATCAACAAAATATCCCCCGGTAACCCTTTCAGCATATACACTGCGAGTTCCAGGGACATTTTTTAAAACCTGCTCAAGCTGAATACCAATCTTTTCAATCTCTTCTAAATTTGAACCATAAATCTTAATACCAACGGGTGTGCGTACACCAGTGGTCAACATATCAAGTCGGTTCTTTATCGGCATTGTCCAGGCGTTTGTTGTTCCAGGGATCCTCATTTTACTATCCATCTCCTCAATCAACTTTTCCCAGGTCAAGCCTTTTCTCCAATATTTTCTATCTTTTAAAACCACCACTGACTCCATCATTGAAAATGGTGCGGGATCAGTTGAGGTAGCTGCCCTTCCTGCCTTACCAAAGACGCGTTCTACCTCAGGAAATGATTTTAAAATTTTATCCTGCACCTGTAATAATTTCATTGCCTCAGTAATAGAAAGTCCAGGCAGGGTTGAAGGCATATAAAGAATAGTGCCTTCATTTAAAGGCGGCATAAATTCTGAACCCATCATCATAAATGCAGGAACTGTAATAGCTATGCTGATAAGTGCAATAACCACGACTAAATTCCTGTGTTTAATTGCACCCTGCGCAATAGGATGATAAACCTTAATTAAAGATTTACTGATGGGATGATTGTCCTCTGAGATAATCTTCCCTCCAATAAGAAAATTTACACATGCACACAGCCAGCGAGGTTTAAAATCATAAACTTTACCCTTAACAAAAATCATTACGAGTGCCGGGGTCAAGGTAATGGCAAGCAATGCTGAAAAGAAAATAGAAAAGTTTTTAGTGAAGGCCAGAGGTTTAAAGAGCCTGCCCTCCTGCGCCTCCAGAGTAAAGACAGGCATAAAGGCAATTGCCATCACTACGAGCGATGCAAATATAGGAGGCCCAACCTCCTTCATCGCACCTATAATGATCTCTTCGCGGCTTCCCTTTCGTAAGCCCTTAGACCATTCATCTAAACGTTTATGAACATTTTCCACAAATACAATTGAGGCATCTACCATATCTCCAATAGCAACAACAATACCACCTAATGACATAATATTCGATGTAAGATTCATCCAGCTCATGGGGATAAAGGCAATAATAGTAGCAACAGGTAATCCTATAATTGGCACAAGGGCAGAACGAACATGTAATAAGAAGAAAATAATCATAAAACTGACAATTATCAATTCCTGAATAAGATTTTCTTTAACAGTGCCGATTGATGCCTCTATCAAATCTGAACGGTCATAGACCGTGACTATTTTAACCCCCTTCGGAAGGCTCGGCTCAATCTCTTTTAATTTTTCCTTTACCTTATTTATCACATTGAGGGCACTCTCTTTGTGACGCATAACTACAATACCACCTACAACCCCTCCCTTACCATCGAGCTCCGCAATACCCCTTCTAATGTCCGGACCCAAAGTTACATTGGCTATCTGTTTTATAGTTACGGGTACCCCACTCATCACTTCCCCAGCAACAATATCTTCTATATCCTCTATCGATTTTATATAACCCCTGCCCCTTACCATATATTCTGCACCACTAAATTCAATTATTCTCCCCCCTACATCATTATTACTTTTACGGATATTATCAATAACACGCTTTAAAGGAATTTTATAGGCTAAGAGGGCATTTGGATTAACATTGACCTGATATTGTTTAACAAAACCACCGACTGTCGCAACTTCAGCAACCCCAGGGACTGATTGCAAATAATATCGCAGATACCAATCCTGAAAACTTCTTAAATCTGCTAAAGAGTGTTTACCCGTTTCATCTACTAATGCATATTGGAATACCCAACCAACACCGGTAGCATCAGGACCCAACTCAACCTGCACGCCTTCAGGTAAACGGGGGATAATCTTGCTTAAATATTCAAGTGTCCTTGAACGCGCCCAATATATATCAGTTCCATCTTCAAAGATAATATAAACATAAGAAAATCCAAAATCAGAAAAACCCCTGATAGCCTTAACCTTTGGCGCACCTAACAATGAGGTTATTATCGGATAGGTAACCTGATCCTCAATGATGTCTGGAGAACGGTCCCAGCGTGAATATATGATAACCTGTGTATCAGAAAGGTCGGGTAAGGCATCCAGAGGCACATGCATCATTGAATAGAGACCACCCAGTGTCACCATCCCTACTAAAAGAAATACAATAAACTTATTTTTAGCACTAAACTCAATTATATTTTCAACGAACTTAACCATTATTTCCTATAAATTCATTTCTAAAGGATGGTTTGATTGTCTTTTCGAGCATCATTCATTAAATCAAGCTCAATTATAAATAGTTGAACCGA
>JACQQJ010000075.1 GCA_016207035.1 Nitrospinota bacterium
CTTATATCCTTTATAATTATCTTTGTGACATCTATATCAGTAATATTTGCCATTTCTAAAATTCTTAAAGGAATATTGTTTAAAGAAAAGAAGAGGCATAAGGAAAGGCTGCTGAAAAAGATACCCCTCATACCTATTGAAGAGATGACAAAAAGGCAAGAAGGTGAAAAAATGAAGGTTGACTATAGAAACAGGGTTAAAGAGATAACAGAAATGGATCCAGAATTTGTTGCCTCTGTACTCAGAAAGTGGTTAAGAGAAAGATGAAAAGGCTGCTTCTCTCCCTCCTTTCAGGATTTCTTCTTATATCCATATTTCCAAAATTCAATTTAGAGATATTGGCATGGGTATCCCTTGTCCCGCTCTTTCTTGCTATAAGAAATACATCCCCTATAGAATCGCTCAAGTTAGGTTTTATTTCAGGACTTGTATTTTTTCTCGGTGTTCTTTACTGGGTAGTGAATGCCATGACAGTGTATGGTGGAATGCCATTACCATCAAGCCTTGCCGTTCTTATCCTGCTGTCAGGATACCTCAGCATCTATCTATCCCTTTTTACCTTTCTACTCTCCTATATTTCAGGGGATACCCCGCAGTTAAAATATATATTAGCCCCGTTTTTATGGGTTGCATTGGAACTAATAAGGGCGCATCTTTTAACAGGTTTTCCATGGGCTACTCTGGGCTACTCACAGTTTAATATATTACCACTTATACAGATAGCAGATATTACAGGGGTCTATGGTGTATCATTTGCCATTGTAATGTCAAATGCTGCAATAGCCCTTTTTATCGAGTGCCTACCCCCCTTTTCTCCATCTCTTATCAAGGGGGGAAGCGGGGGGGTGAGCAAGTTTGCGATACAATATATGCTGTTCACCGCCATTTTGATTACCTCCTTCTCAATATACGGATTCTGGCGAATTTCAGATTTTAATTCCAACGACCCATCCACTGGATGGGTGCCCCGAAATCCGAAATCCAAAATAAAGGTAGCCCTTATTCAGGGAAATATTGAGCAGTCTGAGAAATGGGATGAGGCACATCAAACTGAGATATTTAAGATACACGAAGACCTTACTCTGCAGGCTGCAAACGAAAAGCCTGATCTGATTGTATGGTCTGAGTCAGCCACACCATTTAGTTTTCAGTTTGATAAAAATTATAGACAGAGGATGATTGAACTTGCAAAGAAGGGTGGAAGTTTTCTCCTCTTTGGAACCCCTGGCTATGAAATAAGTGGTGGGGAGATTATCCCTTATAATAGAGCCTATCTCCTCTCTCCTCAAGGGGATGTAATGAATAAATATGATAAAATCCATCTTGTTCCCTTTGGTGAATATGTGCCGTTGAGAAAGATACTCTTTTTTATTGATAAGATGGTTGTTGGTATTGGTGACTTCCAGAGTGGCAATGAATACACTGTCATGGATATTCACAAAGGGAAATTCGGTGTCCTTATATGTTTTGAAGTGATATTTCCTGACCTTGTAAGAAGGTTTGTAAAGAATGGGGCAGAATTTTTAGTAAATATAACGAATGATGCATGGTATGGGAAAAGTGCTGCCTCATATCAGCATATATCAATGGTGGCGTTCAGGGCTGTTGAGAATCACCTCCCTGTGGTCAGGGTGGCAAATACTGGAATAAGTGGCATTATAGAACCCACTGGCAGGATAACAAAGGATACAGATATTTTTGTCAGGACTTATGTATCAGGTGAGATAGATTCAGGGTCACAACTAAAGACATTTTATACCCTCTATGGAGATATCTTTGCCTATTTATGCCTTGCAGTGACAGTTCTTTTGATTTTATTTTTCAGGAGATAAGGTATCTGAAAGACAAAAAATAGCTATTCATTTTTAATCTTCAACAAAAAAGGCACAACCTCGCGGATGTGCCTTTTTGAAATCAAAAGAATATTTAAGAATGAATAGTTTTTTCCCTCACTATTCGCTCTACTTTTTCTTTCCTTTTTTCTTTTTCTCTTTTTTTGTCTCTTCCTTTTTAGGCTCCTCTTTTTTTGTCTCTTCCTTTTTAGTCTCTTCCTTCTTCATTGTTTCCGTACTTTCCATCTTTGCTGGTTCTTCCTTTTTCTCTTCAGCAGCGAAATTTACTCCAGAAAGAGATATAGCCACAATAAGAGCTAAGAGTAAAATAAAAATCTGCTTTTTCATTTGTTTTCACCCCCTTTCATAAACTTGGAGGGATTTTTTGTGTCCCATTATACGGTTGGGGCACAATATATAATCCCTTTTAATTAAAAGTCTTGCATTTAATATGCCAAAATATTAATAGATTTAATATATTGTAAAATAAGGGGTTATAAATATATGCGGGGTTTAAAGGGCTTTTTCTGATAACCCTTTTGGTGTATAAGTTATACCTTTTAGTGCAGCAAAGGATTCTTTCTTTATTCCGAACTTGTTTAACCTGTATTGGAGTGTCCTGTAGCTCATCCCGAGAAGCTGGGCTGCCCTCCCTAAAATACCATCTGCCTTTGTCATTGCCTTTATCAGGAGTTCCCTTTCAAATTTTTCAAAGGATATACCATCGTCAGGTATCTCAAAGTCTATCTTTCCGAGAGTAAGTGGTTTTGTCATGATCTCCATCGGCAGGACATCAACATCAATTACCTCTCCGTCGGTAAGAAGAACTGCCCTCTCTATAATTGCTTCCAATTGACGAACATTCCCGGGCCAATTGTAATTGAGGAGCATATTCATAGCACTATCAGAGATACCTTTAATATTTTTCCCCTGAGATTTGTTATACCTTTCAATGAAATATGTGACAAGGGCAGGGATATCGGCACTCCGCTTCCTCAGAGGAGGCAATCGAAAGGCAATGATATTCAGCCTGTAGAAAAGTTCCTCTCTGAAGTGTCCTTTCTTTATTTCACTATCAAGATTCTTATTTGTTGCAGAGATTATCCGTACATCCACTTTTATGTTCTTATTCCCACCCACCCTCCTTATCTCCTTTTCCTGTAACACCCTCAGGAGCTTTGCCTGCAAGGGAAAGCTCATATCTCCTACCTCGTCCAGAAATATAGTCCCTCCATCTGCTGCCTCAAAAAGACCAATATTCCTGGCATAGGCATCTGTAAAAGCCCCTTTCTCATACCCGAAGAGCTCTGTCTCCAGCAGGTTTTCAGGTATTGCTGCGCAGTTGATAGCCATAAAGGGTTTACTGCTGCGCACGCTGTTATAGTGGAGTGATTTTGCTATAAGCTCCTTTCCTGTGCCGCTCTCTCCATATATGACTACTGTGGCACTGCTGTTGGATACCTTCTTTATTATTCTGTATATCTCACGCATTTTACTGTCATTCCCGATTATGCAGTCAGGTCTAAACCTATCTTCAAGCTGTTGTCTTAAAAGTAAATTCTCTGATAAGAGTCTCGATTTTTCCACCGCCTTTTTTGCAATGATAAGAAGCTTATCCCTTTCCAGTGGTTTTGTAAGGTAATCAAATGCACCAAGCCTTATTACCTCAACGGCAGAGTCTATCGTGCCATGAGCAGTTAGTATCACTACACTTGTGATTGGGCTTTCAATTCTAATTTTTTTAAAGAGCTCATTGCCATCCATCCCTGGCATTTTTAAATCTGTGAGGATAAGGTCAAAAGAGGCCTTTTGAATTGCCTTGAGGGCGTCCTGACCATTGTTTGCCACACCTACATTATACCCTTCTGACTCCAGTATAGTTTTCAGTATCTCTCTCTGTCCTTTTTCATCATCAACTACAAGAATAGTCCCAGCTTCCATTATGCCTCGACGATTGCAGGCAGGTCTATAGTCACAGATGTCCCTTTTTTTAATGAACTATCTACGGATATCCTGCCGCCATGTTCTTCTATAATCCTTTTTGTCAGGGCAAGTCCAAGCCCAATCCCAGCATCTTTTGTAGTAAAGTATGGTTCAAATATCTTTGACAAATGCTCTGGTTGAATTCCACAGCCCGTATCTTCAACCTTGAGCGAAACATAGCCGTTATCCTTACCGCTCTCTACAAGAAGCCTTCCACCATGCGGCATTGACTGAATGGCATTCAGAAGGACATTCATGAGGCAGGTCTTTATCTGCCTGAAGTCTGCCGTAATTTCCTGGGGATACGATGTGTGTCTAATCTCCATTGTTATCCTCTGTTCCCTGCACTTCTCCTCTAAAAGGGCAGCAGTCTCCTGCATTATTGAATCTAAGGCGATCTTCTGAGGTTTAAGATTTAAAGGTTTCCCAAAGTTGAGAAAATTTTCTATCATGCTGTCAAGCCTCTGTATCTCAGATTTTATACTGGCGATAGTTTTCTCAAAGTTTTCCTTATTTTGAGCAGGGGTGAATATACTCCGCAGGTAATCAATACTCAAGTTTATCAAATTGAGTGGATTTCTTATCTCATGGGCTATACCTGATGCAAGCTGACCAATCTTGGACATATGTTCAGCCTCCTTCAATTTTGACTCTAACTCACGATTCTCATTCAATTTTTTTACCATGTTGTTAAAGTTTTCAGTAAGCCTCCCAATCTCATCTTCTCCTCTAACATTTAACCTTACTGTCAGATCGCCACCGGCAACCTTTTGTGCAGCAAGGGCAAGTTTGAGAATCGGCTTTGTATACCTATTTGAAAGGTATACAGCTGCGAGGATACCGATAGCGAAAATCACCAGTGTTGCCAGAAGTCTATTTCGGTTGTTGGATTTTATAAGATATTTGAAATCTTCAAACTGCATTGCAATATGAATGTATCCGAGACTTTCTCCACCCATTACCACAGGAAGGAGTATGTCGTATCTCTTCTGACTGTCTAAGGCAGTAATATTTTCTGTAAGTTTATTAATATTGGTAATTCTCTCACCCTTAACAGGAAGCTTCTTGCCAATAAGTCCTGGGTTTGAACTCGCTATTATCTCTCCTTCGTCATCCAGAACTGATATCTCTTTTATCCCTTTTTTGTTTAGATAGGTCAGGTTCTTCAGTTTACTGCTATCAATATCTTCATAAGACTGATTTATCTGTTCAAGGCTTACCTGAATAGCCGTAGAAAGTTCTTCAGTGTGGCGCTTGACTTCCCTTAAAAATTCCCTTTCTGCCCTTGCATAGAGTATTAAAAGAAGTGCGATAGAGAGGAAACAGAGAAGGACCATCATGAAAAGAAGCCTTGTCTTTAGGCTCAGGCTTGATAGCATAAAACCTCTCAAAAGATTTAAGAAAACATCCCTTGTTAAAACATAAGAAATTATAAAAATCATTTAAGGAGAAAGGTCTCCCCTTTCCCCCATTCTCCTTAAATTTTTTGTTCAACTTTTATTTGTGATATAGTATATGCTAATATAAATGCTATCCTAATTCAAGCATGTCCCTGACCTTCGTCAGGGTAAGCCTGGCGATAGGGGTCATAGAAGGAGGAGATGATGAAATTTTTTATAGATACTGCTGATATTAACGAGATAAAGGCTGCATTGGAAATCGGGGTTATTGATGGTGTAACTACCAATCCATCATTGATTGCAAAGACAGGTAAGGATTTTAAGACAGTTGTTGATGAGATATGTGCGGTAATGGATGGGCCTATAAGCGTTGAGGCGGTAAGTATGGATGCAGAGGGGTTGATAAAAGAGGCGAGGGAGCTATCAAAGATAAATAAAAATATAGTTGTAAAAATACCCATGACAGAAGAGGGATTAAAGGCTGTAAAAAGGGTCAGTCAGGAAGGCATACATACCAATGTCACTCTGGTCTTTTCGCCAACCCAGGCAATTCTTGCTGCCAAGTCAGGGGCTACCTATGTAAGCCCTTTTATTGGGAGATTGGATGATATAAGCCATATCGGTATGGACATAGTAGGGCAGATAATTGCTATATACGACAACTATGATTTTTCAACTGAGGTTATTGTAGCGAGCATAAGGAACCCCCTCCATGTTGTAGATGCTGCCTTAATCGGTGCAGATATTGCTACTATTCCATTTAGTGTAATAAAACAACTGGTCAAACACCCCCTTACAGATATCGGAATAGAAAAATTTCTATCGGACTGGAAAAAGGTGCCAAAGTAAACCCTATTACCCCGCCCTGACATGTCTGCGTGCCACACACAGGCAGGAGGGTAGGGCATTCTGCGGGTAACGGGGTAAAGGCTTTTTAAATATATAGGAAATTTAAAAAATGGAACCCGGATGACAGCAACGCTGTCATCTGCAAAAATCTGCATCCTTTTTCATTTTGTTCTAAAATGTTTGAGAATGAAATCATAACTGCAAGGAATCTCACCAAACTGTATGGCCCTCTTACCGCTGTTGACAGGATAAATTTTTCCATTCAAAGAGGTGAGTGCTATGGATTTCTCGGCCCAAATGGTGCAGGGAAGACTACCACAATGAGGATGATTCACTGTTTTTCACCTATGACAGATGGTGAACTTTCTGTATATGGAATGGATGTGAGAAGAGAGCAGAGGAAGATCAAAGAGATTATGGGTGTAGTGCCGCAGGAGGAAAATCTTGACCCTGATTTACGGGTTTTAAAAAATCTCGTTGTCTATGCCCGTTATTTTAATATCCCTAAAAGGGAGGCAGAGGAGAGGGCTATTGAACTGCTCAATTTCCTTCAGCTCAAGGATAAGATGAACAGTCTCATAAAGGAACTCTCGGGTGGTATGAAGAGAAGGCTGCTTATTGCCCGCTCCCTGATGAATAATCCTAAAATTTTGATACTGGATGAGCCAACGACAGGATTAGACCCACAGGCAAGACATCTCATATGGCAGAGATTGAGGCTCCTTAAAAAAAATGGAATAACTATGATTCTCACCACCCATTATATGGAAGAGGCTTCACAGATTTGCAATCGTGTAGCGATAATGGATAGAGGGAAGATACTGTTAGAAGGAGAGCCAAGAAAACTTGTAGCGGATGAGATAGGAACTGAGGTTATTGAGATAAGGCTTGAAGATGAAAATCATGAGATGATTCTTGAACAGTTAAGAAAATTCAGATTTGTACATGAAATTGCAGGTGATACACTTTACCTGTTTCCTAACAATGGCAATGAACTGCTCCATTCCATTCTTGATATCAGGCATACCTATCTTCTTCATAGACCTGCAACAATGGAGGATCTTTTTTTAAAACTGACAGGGAGGGAGCTGCGTGAATGATTTCAAATTTATATTGCCTGATATATCTTTTCGTGCATACAGGGTATGGCAGAGGAACAGGGATTCTTATTTAAGATTTTATAAGGCAAATCTCCTTGGCAATCTCGGTGAGCCACTGATGTATTTATTTGGAATGGGTATAGGGATAGGTGGTTATCTTACGCTCATTGAGGGGGTTTCCTATATAGAGTTTATTGCACCCGGTCTCATAATGATTCCAGCCATGTATTCTGCGTCATTTGAGTGTACCTTTGGCTCCTTTACCAGAATGAGTGAGCAGAAGACCTATGATGGTATTTTAGCCACACCATTGAACATAGGGGACCTTGTAATTGGAGAGATTCTGTGGGGTGCTACGAAGAGCCTTATAAGCGGGAGTATAATGTTTATTGTAATATATCTCTCGGGGTTAATGAAATCATCTATCCTTATAATTGTTCCTGTATTAATGCTTGTATTCCTTGTTGGGCTGCTCTTTTCATCCCTTGCCATGACAGCTACCTCCCTATCTCCAAGTTATGATTTTTTCAATTATTTTTTTACCTTGATCCTTGCCCCCATGTTCTTTTTTTCGGGAACCTTTTTTCCCCTTTCTCATTTTCCCTCGTGGGTAAAAATTGCATCAGATTTTATGCCATTAACACATGCAGTTAATATATCCCGTAATCTCCTTTCCAATGTAACCTATTCATCTCCTGTTTTTAGCATATTGATTCTTATAATCTACACTGTTATATTTAGTGTCCTGTCTATACATCTTATTGAGAAGAGGATACTCCGATAAGGTTTCAATGAGTGGTATTTAGCCCCACATTTTCATTCAAGGAGTTTTACATAATAGGGATAGATTTTTAGAAAATCACAAAGAACTGAACTTGCAAGGATAGATGCCTCAATTTCATCAGAACAGATATAAGTTGATTCTGAATAAAAGATCTCCATTAGATTATTTATATTGAGAAGTCTGTCTTTTTTATAAGTTTTTCTCTCTGCATCTTCGGTATTACCCATTGTTCAACTGACCTCCTTTAAAGGAAAAGCCCGTTTAATCGACCTATTTATGCTGTAGCACACTCAAAATATCTCAGTAAAAAATCTGCAATGTCAATCTTATCAATAAGAATGTAAAAATCTTCTTCAGTAAACCCCGTTACCCTATCCTGAAGTGTGGGGCATTCTGCGGGTAACAGGATAAATGAAGAAAAATAATTATCATAGAAAATAGACATCAGATCATTAAAAGTTATCTTCATGTCTTTCTTAACTCTCAAATTTAATTCGGAATTAAATTGTGCCATTCCCATTATTGTATAATTTATTTTATTTATGTATCGGATATTTTAAATAACTTCTTAACAGCCTATTAGGAAAGAAATATATGAGGAAATTATTTATCGGGGGGACTCTTTGCTCCCAATATGTTTTTTGTTGCCATATGAGTGTATATCATGGTGGCATAGAGGTAGGTATGGCAGAGAAGCACAATGTAGGTCTTTTCCGCGATGTATGATCGGTGGCGGAGCCTTAGGACTTCTCGCGTTCTCTCCTCTATTTTTTTCCAGTCACCCAAATTGGCTGCAAACCAGTTTTCGTTCTTCAAATTATTCTCCTTAAAATAAAATTATTAATGAGCATCATTCAAGATTATTGGAGGCATGGCATGAATATTTCGGCAATTGAAATAGAAGTACCAAGGGTTGAAGATGTAAAAGTGACAGAAGATACATTAACCTTCGACCTCAGTGATGGAAGAACAATTTCGGTTCCCCTTGAATGGTTCCCTCGGCTGCTGAATGCGACACCACGGGAAAGAAATAACTGGAGATTAATTGGCAGAGGTCACGGTATTCATTGGGAAGATATTGATGAAGACATAAGTGTTGAAGGACTATTGGCTGGCAGACCATCTGGTGAGAGTCAGGAATCATTTAAAAACTGGCTAAATCAAAGACAATCACGCATAATAAATCCATAAATAAAATAGGGGTCACCAGTATGAATGAAAATATTCAGCTAACAATCAAATCCAGCGGACGCGGTGAAACCGCGCCGCTGACTTCAAAATTAGTTCAATTTAACCACATTGGATGCCTTAGGACCTTTGGGGCCGCTGGTAACTTCAAACTCAACCCGCTGTCCTTCGTTGAGACTCTTATATCCCTCGTCAGTAATATCTGAGTAATGAACGAATATATCATCGCCTTCTTCTTGTTGTATGAATCCATAACCCTTGCTGTTGTTGAACCATTTAACAATACCTTTTGCCATCAAACTTCCCTCCTTCTTAATAAATATGAAACAGGTCCTTGAGACCTGTTTGAACAAACCTAACGGCTTGTTTTTAAATGCCTATTTAAAATCGACCAGGCATAAAAAAACCACAAAGGTATTATCTCCCTTTGTGGAATTGATTGTAGATAAAGCCATTAGTTTACATTTACCATATTTTTAAGAATTTTGTCAACTTTTATTTGCTATAAATTAATGCGATATTCTCCCTATCTTATTCTTTCAGTGAAAGGTGCAAACTAAATCCTCTCTATCCTTCTTATTCTGAAAACACCATATCTGCCATATTCCGTCTTTTTATACGGTTGTATCTTTAAATGACGAAAACAGACTTTCTGTTTTTCAAAATTAAATATTCAATGA
>JACQQJ010000076.1 GCA_016207035.1 Nitrospinota bacterium
CCCAAATCCCGCTTTAGCGGGATTTAATTTTAAAAAAGTTATTTATCAGGACAAATTTAAAAAGATATGATATGTTTTTAACAGTATTTTTATTATTATGTAAGGCATGGAGAATACCCTGCTAATCTCTTATATTATAGAAAGGATATTGAATATTTCAAAGTGAATGAAAAGGAGAGACCCTGATTATAAAGATATTTTAATATTCGTTGCAGGGACAACCCCTCAGATTATAACAGAAACCCTTTATGCCCTCCATTATAGAAAACCACCTATTCACCCTGATGAAATATGTATCATTACCACACTTACAGGCAAAGACAGCCTTAATAAAAACCTCATCACGATGGCAGGCTGATAAAATTTTATAGACTTAACCAAACTCCGCTCTGACAGGAGCAAGATAAACAGGGATATTATAGAAAACATATCGGAGGAACCCCTCGCCACCTCTTACACAATAACATCACTACGAAAATACGGTCGCACAAGGTTCGGCATAAAGGTAGAGAAGGGGAAGATAAAGATTTAGTCCCTGATTAATTCCAGAGTCTTGTAGACAGTAATTTCAATACCTTCAAAATCCTTATCATTGCTCCATAGAGGGCACTCAAGCTTGAGGGCAAGGGCAAGCAAATGAATATCATCAGGGTCTCTTTTTCCTGTAAGTGTTCTTGCCTTTCGTATTTTTTCCCTGTAAAAATTTTCATCACAGATAATAAGTGGAAGAATTGAAAGCGCAAGATAAAGACCTTCCGCTGAAATGCCTCTTTTTGCCGAGAGAATAGGAATATACCTCTCAACTTCTCTGAAATTAAATACTGTTGTATATAAAGGAATTGATGTTTCTGATTTCAGAAACACTTTCCGTGCACTTCCGCCAAGAATGGCAGACAAGATAGGATTAGCGTCTACGGCGAGCTTTTCTAAACCTTTCAAAATCTTCAAGAACCTCTTCCTCCTTGATGTTTTTAACTTCAAGGTTTTTCTTTATAGATTCTGTAAGTGCCAGAAAAATATCTTTCTTGAAATCAAAAGGGATAGTCTCTAAAGGAACGGGGAAGAATATCCCTGCAACCCCCCCCCGCCTTATGATAATGAGAGGTTCTTTGCTCTTCAATGCCTTTGCGGTTTTATCTCCGAATTCTTTTACAGTCATTAACTTCATATAACCACTTCCGCAAAAACATTATAGCACATAAATATTTTTACGCTATAGAAACCTTGAGGTCAAGTTTTGGCATGTCGTTTCTCATATCTCAATATTTCCGAAATGTTTTTCTTGTTGCAATAATTTTAAAATTAGGCTAAATTTTGAGCCGACAAACCCAGTTATCGCATATTCTATTTCCCCTCCCCCCCTGGGAGAGGGTTGGAGTCTGCCCTGAACTTGTTTCAAGGATGATGGTGGATGAGGGGTAAACGATGAGCAATTCTAACCAGAGTGAATACCAGACGGTAATCTTAGGGGCATTGCTGCATGATGTGGGGAGGGTTATATTTGGACCTTATGGAAGGAGATGCCCGAAAATGCAGGTGCTAATTCTTTATCAGTAGATAGCTCGGTTTCTCTAACTGACTTAAAGAGATTTTCAACGGTTTTTCCTATACCCGTTGCTAACTTTCCGGGGATGGATCTTGTGCCGCATTTGGGACAAATATAGGCTGAAACATTCTCCACATCGGCATAGAAACCTTCCCTCTCAAAGTGGAGGGTGGTCTTCTTTAGTTCCATAATGGTCTTACATTTAGGACAGGGTTTATCTATTTTCATGACTTTGTTTTTTTCTGATTTGGAATTTTATCCATATTCAAAGTCTATTTAGATAAGGTAAAAAAGTCAAGAAAAAGCGGGGAGAGATATTATGGATGAAAATGAAAAAGAGAAAGAATACCAGACAGTAATCCTTGGAGCATTGCTGCATGATGTGGGGGATTAAATGAAGGATGAAACGATTTACAAAATAGCAATCGCAGGATTTATACATGATATTGGAAAATTTGCTGAAAGGGCAAAGACAGAGAAACCTGATACACCCGGTTTTCATGTAACCCAGGAATTTTTAGACAGTAATGCAGACCTCTATCAGCCGAAATACAATAACCGATATACCCACAAGCATGCTGTTTATACCGCTGCATTTATTGACAACATTGAGAAGCTTTTACCTAAAGAGTTTAATAAGGCTAACTGGGGGCTTGACGACCCATTTATAAATCTTGCGGCAGGACACCATAAGCAGGAAACCCCATTGCAATGGGTCATTGCAATGGCAGACAGGGTCAGCAGCGGTTTTGAGCGAAAGGAATTTGAGGAGTATAACAATGAAATAGGTGTCAGGGATTATAAAAAGACACGACTCCTTACCATATTTGAAGGAATTTCAATAGATGACAAAGAGAAAGGAGATACCCTTGAGTCCTATAAATTCAGATACCCTTTAAAAGAGCTATCACCTGAAAATATATTCCCTGTGGAGTGGTATAAATCCGATGATGAAAAAGCCTCTGAAGAATATAGGAATCTCTTTTTTGAATTTGTTAATTCACTGGAAGAATTAGAACACAAACAGAATATCCCTTTATGGCTTGAACATTTTGACAACCTTTTCATGATTTATGCCTCTCACATACCTGCTGCAACGGTAGGTAAAGTTGTGCCTGATGTATCTCTCTATGACCATTCAAAGATGACTGCTGCCTTAGCCTCTGCTATTTATTTGTATCACAGGCAAAATGAGAGCCTTGAGATTGAAAAGATTAAGGACTATGGAGATAAAAAGTTTTTAATTGTAACTGGCGATTTTTATGGCATTCAGAATTTTATCTTTGCAGAGGGTGGAAGCACAAATAAGGCTGCTGCGAAACTATTGAGGGGGAGGTCTTTTATTGTCTCTCTTATTACAGAGTTGGCAGCGGATATGTTATGCAGAGAAATCGGATTAACACATCTTTCTATTGTCCTTAATGCTGCCGGCAAGTTTACTGTTATTGCCCCGAATACAAAAGAGGCAAAGGAAAAGATAAAATCAGTGGAGGAGAAAATAAATGATTGGCTGATTCAACGGTTTTATGGTGAATGTGCATTAGGCATATCCTCTGTTGAGGCATCCTGTGATGATTTTGTATCAGGTGGATTTGGTGATTTGTGGGAGAGATTGGCAAAGGAATCGGAAAAGAAAAAGCTGAGCAAGATAAATCTTGAAAAATATGGCGGCGCAATTGAAAACTACCTTAACCAGTTCAATAATAATTTGAATAGAAAGTTGTGTCCATTCTGCGACAAGCGTCCTTCAAACAAAGATGTAGAAGGGAATACCCTTTTGGGCGAAGAAAAATCTGCATGTAAAATTTGTAGAGACCATATCTATATAGGCGCTAACTTGGTGAAGGCATCAAGGATCGCTGTTACCACTCTTGATGCTGATCTCCAGAGAGATAAACTCAGTGAACCCATCTTTGGAAAGTATCAAGTGTCTCTTGATGTAACGGGGAAATTATCTCAACTGGCAAATACAGGTAAGTTATTAAAGTATTGGGATATTTCTATATCTAAGGAAGGACACATAGCAAAAGATATAACTGCAAAGTTTATAAATGGGTATGTTCCTAAATATAGAGAGGAAGATAATTATGATGAGAGGCTTTTGGCAGGGAAGAAAGGTGAACAAACAAAACTTGAACTGATTGAGGCATTAAGGCCCGGCAAAGAGATTCCAAAGACATTTTTACATATTGCGAAAAAGGCACTTAATCCTTCAGATAAGCAGGATAAATTTTCTGGCATTGAGGCTCTCGGCATTTTAAAGGCAGATGTTGATAATCTTGGGCTTATATTCGGCTGTGGACTGAAACACAATAGTCTTTCAAGACTTGCCACATTAAGCAGACAGATGAATTATTACTTCTCAATTTATCTACCTTATATCTTAAGCAAAGAAAAAAGATTTAGAGACATCTATACAGTTTTTGCAGGAGGTGATGACCTTTTCTTGATTGGACCATGGAACAGGGTTATTGATTTTGCCTTATTTCTCAATAATTCATTTGCTGATTATGTCTGCAGTAACAGTCAGATTACCATCTCGGCTGGAATAAGCCTCAATAAACCTGGCGAGCCTATCCCATCTCTTTCTGAAAGGGCTGAAGATGCCCTGAAAAAATCCAAAGGAAATGATAGAGATTCCATAACCCTCTTTGACGAACCTGTAAAATGGAAAGATTTTGTAGAGTTAAATGAGATTTTAAAAACCATCGAAGCATGGATGGATAAGTCATTTGTTAATAATGCAATGCTGTTCAGGTTGAACACATTCTCCAATATGTCAAAACTTGAGAAGGAACTTTTAAAGGCAAAAGAAGGATTGGATATGGAAGAAATGGAATGCCTGAAATGGAGGGCAAAGTTTAAATATAATCTGGTTAGAAATATCGGAAAAGATTTAAAAGGTGAAGAAAAAAATCAGGCAATAAGGGAGGTGGAAAAGTCCGCAAATTGGCTTATTCAATATGCCGGGGCGATGAAAATCCCGGTATGGCAGATAATCTATAATCAAAGGAAAGGAGGATAAAAGTATGGAAGTTAAATTTTGGAAAGACAAGGCTAAAAAACAGATTGACTCAGAGTTATTTTCTTCAAAGGCAGAGGTGTTGGCTAAAGAGATATTTAATGAAGGAAACAATAAAACAAATAAACCAACTCAGATAAGGAAATTTTACGATGAGGTCTTGCGATTTGACAGTATGTTAAAAACAAATCCTGCCGTGTTTGAAAACATTTTGCCTTATCTAAAGATGCTCAACGCAAAGGCTGCTTATTCAATGGGGAGAGATTTGGTTTCAAAGGGATTTAAGGAATTTATATCCGCATCCTTAAATCAAATAAAGGATAAAGATGACTTTGATGCCTTTGCGGGATTATTTGAGGCATTTATGGGGTATTACAAGTTTTATGATGAGAAAGGAGAAAGACAATCTTTTCAAGGAGGTAGAAGATGAAACTCACAGAAATTAAAAAACTTGAAGGTACGATTATTTTAAAAAGTGGTCTTCATATCGGCTCGGGCAATATGGAAATGCACATCGGCGGGACTGACAGCCCTGTTATCAAACATCCTCATACCCTTGAGCCATATATCCCCGGATCTTCTCTGAAAGGGAAAGTCAGATCTCTTTTGGAGATGGAAAGCGGGTTAATGATTCATACAGACGGGAATGTTGTATCCAGCGACACACTGAAAAGGGTTAATAAAGACGAGAAACTAAAAGCAAAGTGTGAGGCAATCCTTAAAATATTTGGCTCAAGCGGGGCTGATAAAGAGGATGAAACGGGTTTCGGACCGACAAGGGTATCTTTTGCTGATTGCTATTTAGACGACGAATGGAAAAATAAGGCAAAGGATAACCGCTGGCTACTAACAGAAGAAAAATCTGAGAATGTTATAAACAGAATCAAAGGCACAGCAGAAAATCCAAGATTTATAGAACGGGTGACAGAAGGAACAAAGTTTAAATTCCTTATCACATTCAAGGTTCTACAAGATGACGATGCTACACTTTTTGATACAGTTCTTTTAAAGGGTCTTAAACTTCTTGAGATGGATGCCCTCGGGGGTAATGGCAGTAGAGGATATGGAAGGATTGCCTTTGAGTTTAAAGATAAAACTATGGATGATAAATTCAAGGCATTAAATCCTTTTAGTGAGGAGAAGAAACCTTGAAAGCCTATGAGATAACTATAAAACCTGTTTCTGGTTTTGGAACCACACTAAAAGGGGATACCCTCTTCGGACATTTCTGCTGGCAGATTGCCTATGATGAAAAACTATTAGGTAAAACCCTTGATATGCTTCTTTCAAATTACCAGACAAAGCCTTTTATGATTTTTTCATCAGCCTACCCAAAATTCTATGTTGGGAACAAATATCACTATGCCCTTAAAACACCTGACTTGCCAGTAGATAATATATTTATATTGCCATTGGATAAGAAAGAGAAGATAGAGAAGCGGAAGGAATATAAGGCAAGGAGATGGATGATTATAGAGGAGGGGCGGAAATTTTCATCGTTCAAGAAACTGAAGTTTTTGAATGATAAGGAGATGCTTGAAAAGGCTAATGCCAATATAACTGAAGAAACGCGTAAGCAATTAAAGAGGTCAGGTTCAAACAGCTTTATATATCCTTTCTCTCAATTTCATAACAAAATAAACAGATTTACAAACACTACTGGGGAGGAAGGATTTGCGCCATTTTCTGTTGAACAAGAGGTATTTTATCCAGAAACCGAACTGGCGTTTTTTGTCGGCATTGATGAGGCAGTAGTAAATATTGAGCAGGTTAGAAAAGGGCTTGAACAAATTGGAACTTCGGGCTTTGGAAAAGATGCCTCTACAGGACTTGGCAGATTTGAACTTGGAGAGGATGCAGAAGTTGACCTCTCAAAGATGGGAAGCAATTCGCCAAATGCCTGTTATACACTCTCTCCATGCGTCCCTGAAAAAGACACCTTTTCAGAAATGTATTTTACGCCATTTACAAGATTTGGAAGGCATGGAGATATATTTGCAAAGTCAAGCAATCCCTTTAAAAACCCTGTTATCATGGCGGATGAAGGGGCGATATTAAAGCCAAAAAATAATGAGATATTTGGCAGACCATATATAGGCAGAGCGGTATCTAATATCTCAAAGGCTGAGCCAAAAACAGTAACGCAAGGCTATTCGCTTTACATTCCTGTAAAGGTAGAGGTTTAGATGCAAAAATCCCTTAAAATTAGACTGCATGTTTTATCCCCAATTCACATAGGCTGTGATGATGTCTATGAGCCGATGAGTTTCGTGATTGATGAGAAAAAACAAAAATTAATAGATTTTGATCCTCTGGATTTTATAAAATCCCTTTCTTCTCAAGATAGGCAGAAATTTACCGAAATCTGTATGCAGGGGACTGTTTCATCTATTGTGAGTATTTATAAATTTATTGCAGGTAGACCGGTTACTGGTAGAGAAGTAGAAATAGCCACAGGTCTATTATCGCATTATAAAAGGGTTAAAGAGTTATCTACTTACGGTGAGAAGAAAATCAAACAGGAGCTTAATCAATTTGCCGTAAGCAGAACAGCATATAATCCGCATAGCAATCTTCCCTATATCCCTGGTTCATCATTAAAAGGCTCTTTAAGAACTGCATATTTGAGCAAATTGGCAAAAGATAAGAGAATTAAGGGGAGAATGGATAGGGCAAAGGATTTAGAAATAGAACTGCTTGACGGAAGTTTTGCAACCGACCCATTCAGGCTGGTTAAGGTTTCGGATTTTTTGGCTATCGGTGAAGTAACAACCAGAATAGTTTATGTAGTCAATAAAAAGAAAAAGACATCAAAATTTGAAGCACGGGGACCATTCCAAATACTTGAAACAATAAAAGAAGGGGCAATATTTGAAGGGATTATAAATATTCAACAACCTGAACAAGAGTCGGAGATTATAAGACCCATTCAAGCAAACGAATTCTTAAAATCAATTAACGATTTCTACATACCAGCAGCCAATGAAGAAAATAAGATTACAGCAGGAATTGGATCAGGCTCAATTGTAGTAAAAAGAATAAATGAAAGATTTAAAGACAAACTTGGAAAAACAGCCTTCTTATTTCGGATCGGCAGACATTCTGGGGCAGAGGCAGTTACCATTGAGGGGAATCGTTGGATAAAAATCTCACCGCCAAGGAAGCCAGTCAAGTTTTCAGACAAAGGTGCAACCACAATCTGGCTTGCCTCTGAAACAAGTAAGCCGAATACAAATAACGGTCTCCTCCCCCTCGGCTGGGCGGTGATGGAGGTTGTAAATGCACCCTAAACTCGTCCTTGAAAAACTTTAGAATTGATTTTTGAGGTTGAAAATGGATAAGGAAAAGGGAATCAAATACTGGCTGGAATCTGCTGAAGATGATTGGAGGGTGGCGAATCATCTCTTTGAGAAAGGAGACTATTCTTATGCATTGTTTTTTGGGCATCTGACCATTGAAAAGATTCTCAAGGTAATTTATGTTGATAGATTTGGTGAAACTCCACCTTTTACACACAGACTTGTATATTTGGCTAAGAAGGTATCTCTCAATTTGACCGAGAATCAACTGGAACTTTTTGAGGCAATTACAGACTTCAACATGGAGGCACGGTACCCTGATGATAAGTTTTCTTTTAAGAAAAAATGCACAAAGGATTTTGCCGAGAAATATCTGACGAATATCAAGGAGATAAAAGAATGGCTATTACATCAGATTCAATTATAGAAATAGTAAAGAGATATATTGATGAATTGGAGAAGCATAATATAAAGATAAGTGAGGCGATAATATTCGGCTCGCATGCAAAAGGGACAGCAAAAGAGGAGAGCGATATTGATATTGCATTAGTTTCAGATGATTTCACAGGTGATAGATTCGAGGACCGTCGGAGAATTGTGCCTTTTAGGAGAAAGATAGACAGTCGAATAGAGCCAATTCCCTTTAAGACAGAAGATTTTAATAACGGTGGAATATTAGCTGAGGAGATAAAAAAGACAGGGAAGGCAATATTAAAAAGATGAACTATACATATCCCAATTCAAACAATGGTCTCCTCCCCCTCGGCTGGGCGGTGATGGAGGTGGTGGAATAAAAAATGTCCAATAAAGAATATCAGAGGTTTCTTGATAAGTGTTTGAGGATTGAAGAAGATATCAGTAAGGTATTTATTGAGATAGACAGACACGATCTTCATCTTATAGTGAGGAATCTTCTTATGCCCAAAAAGTGGGGGAAGCGTTTTTTATTAAAGAGACGGGGGAATAGATATGTCCCATGATGATATTGTGCTTGAGAAGATAGTGAGCACCCTGAAGAAGGTAAGGCTTGAGGCCATCATTATAGGAAATGTTGCATCTGTATTGCAGGGGGTTCCAGTAATGACTCAGGACATAGATCTGTTTATAAGGGATACCGAATTAAACAGAAGGAAAATAAGGCTTTTTGCCGAAGCCCTCGGTCTTGCCTTATACAAGCGTGATGAAGCAATCAGTGAGGTAATAACTGCTGAAGATGAGGAAAAGATTGTTGATTTTATTTTTAGATTATCATCTGAACAGAGTTTTGAGAGTGTAAGAAGCAGAGCAAAAAAAATGAAGATAGGTAAATATTACTGTCTGGTTGCTGATCTTGAGGATATCCTAAATTCGAAAAAAATTACTAACCGACCAAAAGATAGGGCTGTAATAAAACTAATAGAGGATACTCTTAAAGTAAGAAATTACCTGAAAAGGAAAGGAAAAGGTTGAAGAATCATTCCCCTTCGGCTGGGTGGTGATGGAAGTTGTAAATGCACCCAAAACTCGTCCTTGAAAAACTTTTGACTGATTTTGACAGGCATAATATCCGCTATGCTTTGATGGGTGGGTTGGCACTCGGTGCATGGGGTGTGCCGAGGTCAACGGTGGATATAGATTTTCTTGTGAATAGGGAAGATATGGAGAAGGTTGAGGCTTATGTTACAGCTTACGGCATTAAAGTAAAAAACAGCAATAAGATTGAACAGTTAAAGTCAAATGCCCTAAAGAATAAAGACCTTTGTGAATGGATGGCTCAAAATTATAAAGACATTGAAGTCCTCTTAATAAAATTCTATGAACACCTCAAGGACTATAGAGACGATAAATGTTTTCAGCTTAAGATGGATTGTATTCCTAACAGGCAGGAGGGAAAGGAGTTCTTAAGAATGTCTGGTTTTGTTGATGAGAAAATAGAAAAAATACTTTTAAAGCATGAAATAAGATTCCTGACAGGCGACTGGCTATCTGATTTCTGTTTTAACGAGGTATGTAAATTATCAGCCGATAATTGCGTTACCGGAATCGAGCTTATAAGCTCAAAGGGGATGGATAACGAATTCGATGTGATGTTTACAAAAGATAACGCCCTGTATATTGTTGAATGCAAGAGTTTAAAACAAAGCCATGATAAAAATGCTGATATTCTTTACAAGATTAGTGCATTACAGCATGACTTTGGATTAAGGGTTAAGGGTTTTCTTGTAAGCACGGCGAGAACCATTATTTCCGATAAAGGCGACATAAAGGAGAGCATTGTTAAAAGGGCTGAGCAATGTAAATCACAGGTCATACATCCTGATGAAATAAAAAACTTTAGCATGTGGATTAAAAAAAATGTGAATGGATTGACTTAAATATGACTAAAGCAATACATGTTGATTTAAGTAATTTTTACACTGACACTGCTAAACTCTCGGAGCTTGACAAATATATCCAGAAAGCAAAAGAACTTGCTGGAGAGGGCAACAATATTATTCTCACAGGTGCTGCCCCTGTCTGGCTCTATCTTGCGGTTGCACATGCCCTGCATGGCAAAGCAAGAAAGCTCATATATCGGAGTCCTGTAACAAGAGATGTGCTGATATTTGATCACTCACCAGAATAATGAATAATCAAATCTATGGATAAAAGGGAGCTTACAGAAGAACAAAAAAGGATACTCAAGCAGTGTCTCTGGGATTTAAAGCTTACTCCAGAGGAATTTCTTGATATCATAGAGGGCAAAAGCACTCGTAAATGGCCTGAGAGGGCATTCTGTTTGGCAAGGCTGCTTGAGAGTGTGAACTGGTTTGACATTGTAAAGATTATCGAGCCGCAAAAGATATGCTTTCTCTGGGATGAAGCAAAGAGATATGTAAGATTCAAATCAATAAAAGAGGGGATGGATTTTGCTTGCAGAATATTACAATAATATCCTTTATCCTTTGCAGGATAAGGCAATATTAGCATTTAAAGACTCTCCTTTTTATCTTACAGGTGGCACTGCCCTTTCAAGAGTTTACTATAGTCACAGAGATTCCGATGACTTAGACTATTTTGTAAATGATCATTCAGATTTTCAAAAAATAGCCGAAAGGCAGATTGAAAGGTTAAGTGATATATTTACCGATGTTAAGGTTGCCATGAGGGATACAAGTTTTTATAGGATTTTCGTTTCTGAAGAGAGACTTAAAATAGAGCTGGTCAATGATGTTCCTTCCCGATGGCAGATGCCATTTATCAAGGACGGCAGGGTTGATGTTGATGCATATATTGAGTTTGGGACACAGTTTAATGAGTTAATCAACCACGAGCCAAAATCCTTTAAACCTATAATTGATAGGGTAATGAAGTTATGAGAACCACTACGACCATGCAATTAGAAAAAGATTTAGCATCCCTGAAGGAAGTTCTCACTAAACTCAGGAATGAGGGAAAAGTTCTTATTGCCCTCCTCTATGGCTCTTATGCCAGTGGAACACAGCACAAAAGGTCAGATGTTGATCTGGCAGTATTTATTAGTGCAAAGAATAGAAAAGAGGAAACTGAGATAATAGATGAAATCCTTATGCCCATTGAGCGGGATGTTTCTATCTTAAGGCTCGATGATGAGGATGAGTCACCCTTTATCATTCAGGAGGCACTCAAGGGGGCGCATTTAATAGAACCCGATGATGATGCCCTTTATGCAGTAGCACACAGGGCGCTTCATGAGGCTGAGAGTATAAGATTCAGGAGAGAATTAAGTGGTTGATAAAAAAATTAAACAACTCCTCACCCTTATCAATGAGACTATAGATTACTTCCTGTCAAAGATTGAGGGGGTTGATAGAGACTTCTATTTTGCCGACAGAGATAAAAGGAACATCCTTGATAAGAGTATAAACGATATAATTCTTTGCCTAGTAGATATTGCAGAGGAGTGTCTCAAGAAAAACAAAAGGGAGATTCCGGATACATATAGAGATACCATCCTTGCCTGCCATGAATTTATAGGGGATATTGTCCTCAAGATTGCGCCCCTTGTAAAACACCGCAATGAGACTATACATCAGTATCTGAAAATGAACTGGCAGAATATTACTATTGTAAGAGATAAAATCGTGGATATAAGGGAGTTTGTTGATAGGATGAAAAAAATATTTATGGGCTGTTAATATGACAAAGCCAAAATTCATTATTTCTACAACAGGAACATCTATTGCAACAAATATAAGGCGTAATATATTTTCACCTCCTATAAATGAAAAGGGAATTAAAAAGGATATACAGGATAGTGTCAAAAATAAAGATGTAGAAAGATACGGAGTTTAAATCATGTGGGACATACTTGATAAGATAGCTACAGTAGCTCAAATCATAACCTTTCTTGTTTTCACGGGTGGAATTGGGCTTTTATTAACACGGGCTACCCGATATAAAAGGCGGATAAGGAATGCTCTTGAGAAGGGAAAGGGCTTGGAGGTTGCTTTGGCTGTGAGCTTAAAACCAAATGAAAATGTAAGGGGGCATGTGGAGGCATTCTTGAAGGAAAAGGGTATAGAGATGGAGATAACAGAGATTAATGCAGATGGCGTCTCTCTGAATACCCTGCCAGAACTCAGAAAGAAATTCGTTGCTGAAAAGAGATGGCTTACATCGAGGGGAGTCAGTGAGGTTCATCTATTTTATGAAGGTCCTGTTGCCGTTGCTTTTTTTCTTGCCGATGTCTTAAATAACTGGGTCCCTGTGTATGTCTATCATTTTTCAAGAGAGGGCGGTTATGAGTGCTGGGGACTTCTGACAGAATCCATTGAAAGGATGGCAACAGAGGAGCTTGTAAGGGAGGTCTCAAAGGATGCCTGAAATAATAATTGACCTATCGCAGCTCTTCAGTGGAAATGCCCGACTATCTGAACTTGATAACTACATTCAAAAAGCAAAGACCCTTGGACCTGTCTGCGTGTACGCACAGGCAGGGGTGATGTTATCATCTTTGATCATTCAGTTTAGAAGTATTGAGGTATTCCTCTAAACTCTAAACTCATAACTCTAAACTATTGCCTATGTCTACCATCTATCTTGATGAACAGGGCTCAGAAGTAAAAAAGAAAGGAGAACTCCTTATTATAGAGAAAGACGACAAGACCATTGCCGAAATTCCTCTCGCACAATTGGACAGAATGGTGATTATCGGCAATATCCAGATTACCACACCGGCATTGGCTCTACTCCTTGATAATGAGATACCTGTTTCCTTTATAACCACCTATGGTAATTACAGAGGCAAATTAAAGCCTCCGACCCATAAAAATATCTTGTTACGACTGAAACAGTACGAATGCTATAATAATAAAACTTTCAGGCTCAATCATTCAAAGGAAATAATCAGGGCAAAACTTAAAAATGGGAAGACCTTTTTGCAGAAGCACTGGAGAAATAATCCTGAAATTGATATAAATCAGGAGATGAAAGAAATTGAAGCATCGCAAAGGAGTCTTGATAATGTTGAATCTATACATGAAATAATGGGGCTTGAAGGGGCTGCGGCAAAGGGGTATTTCAGTGCCTTCGGAAAGCTGGTTAAAAAAGACTTTAAATTTGAAAAAAGGACAAGAAGACCACCTAAAGACCCTGTAAATGCCTTATTGAGTCTCGGCTATACGCTTCTTTTTAATGAATTACTCTCTGCAGTTGAGGCAATAGGCTTTGACCCCTATCTGGGATTCTTTCATGAAGTTGAATATGGCAGGCCATCGCTGGCAGTTGATATGGTGGAGGAGTTTAGATATTTGATAGATGGTATTGCCCTGACCCTTATTAATAAGGAGATGCTTTCAATGGACAACTTTATTCAACAGGATAACGGTGGATTTTATCTCAATGAAAAGGGGAGAGAAGAGTTTTATCATCAATACGAAAAGAGGATTACTACTGAGGTTCAGTATTGTGGAATGAATATAAATTACAGGCGAATATTTTGTTATCAGGCAGAAAGACTTGCGAAGGTCATAAAAGGAGAAGAGGGAAGATATATGGGATATGAGACAAAATAAATGAAACTGTGTCCGTGTCATTTTTTCGTGTCCGTTATTTCACGGATAAGTTAAATGGACACACTAAACTGCTTCTCAAACTCTAAGATATGTTCTATGTAGTGGCTTACGATATACCTGATGATAAACGCAGAACTAAACTATTTAAGGCAATGAAAGGGTTTGGAATCCATACACAATTTAGTGTCTTTGAATGCGCCCTCGATGATAAAGAGTTTGTAAGGATGAGCAGAAAGATTGAAAGTGTAATAGATAAAAAGGAAGACGATATAAAGATATACCCTATATGCAACAGCTGTCTTCAAAAGGTAGAAAGCCATGGAAAGGCTTTATTAAATAAGGAGAAACAGGTTATTGTTATATAAATTGAACTAGTTGAAGCCCCGCAAGTCAAGAAAATGCTTAAAAATAGGATGGTCTTGCGGTATTATCTAACCCATTGAAACCATAGGATAAATATGAAAGGAGGTGGAAAAAGATGGGAGGTTTTGAGATGCTCTTTAGTGAGTCTTGCGGAAAAAGGCTGAAATTATCCGTCAATAGAGAAGTTTCAAGGGAAGGTTGGGAATTAAGACTTGATGAATAAAGGATTGCGACTTATAAGTGACCATAAGGCAGAGCGGGGTGCAGTCTCCCTTTGGGAATTAAGACTTGATGAATAAAGGATTGCGACAGAAACAACGCTTGCAGGCATAACCAGATCATCCTCTTTTGGGAATTAAGACTTGATGAATAAAGGATTGCGACTTAATAGACTTAAGGGAGGGGTAGGAAGTGAACATAAATATTGGGAATTAAGACTTGATGAATAAAGGATTGCGACCAATAGCCCAATCTGTTCCTTTCCCCCATCATTTGCCTCTTGGGAATTAAGACTTGATGAATAAAGGATTGCGACCTGCCTCTATC
>JACQQJ010000077.1 GCA_016207035.1 Nitrospinota bacterium
GGGCGTGGATTAACCTTTGATTTAGTTCTCTCATACTCTTTTAAGATTGGAATCCAGCGCTTTACTATTACCTGATCTGAGTGTTGCATTAGGGCCTCCTTTGGTTTTTGTTATTATACCAAAAGAGTTACCTAATTACTGAGCATGAACAACGGTTCTATTTTCCAGTGTTTGGGACACGTATTGAAATATAACTTTTTGCTTTTTATAAAACCACCCCCTGTTCAGGTCAGGGTGCTGTAAAGTAAGATTAGTTGATGGTTATAGCAAATTGCAGAAAATGAGTTTCAACCGACCTTACCTATAAATAGAATGGTCACCAATGTTGATGAGATCAACCGTATCTTTGTCGGATAATTTGAATAGTACCCTGTCAGAATAATTAATTGAAAAAGAACAGAAGCCTTTCCACTTTCCTTTGAGCTTATGGGTTTTTAGTTTAGGATGGAATGGATTCTCTGTAAAGAGTTGGATGGCATATTTAAAATCAGCTTTTTGTTGGTCAGTGAGTTGTTTGTATCGCCGTTTGAAGAAACTGGAGAAGTTAATGGTCGAGATCATGAATCAAGTCATGGAGATTCTTAAAAGATTTGAGTTTTCCCTCTTTTCTTTCTTCTTCGTAGAGGAGTATAGCTTTAAGGGTATCCAGTTCTTCAGAAGCTTTTTTTAGTTTTTCATATTCCTTTTTGGTAAGGGTTACAACATTGTAGGTTTTTCTTTTTGTGGCTACAGGCATAACATTTTCCTTATTATTTGATAAAAGGATAACAAGGATAAGGAAGATAGTCAAGAGGAAATAACCATCGTATCCAGAAATTCAATTCCAGTGGCACATTTATAACAACATGGGGTTCTTCTGGCGCAGGAGATGGTCAGTTTAATCACCCAACTGGAGTAGCAGTAGATTCATCAGGAAATGTCTATGTTGCTGATACCTATAACTATCGTATCCAGAAATTTTCACCGCAATGAGTAGAAGGTCACCACAACACCAGTGCGCCTGTCACCATTTCCTCATTCCCACGCTTTGTGTGGGAATTCCCCTCACCACAACCCTCTCCTTCAAAGGGAGAGGAGGTTTTTGTGCAGTCAAGAGTTCCCCTTAAACAACCCCCCTCATCCCTACTTACAGCTTGCAAGGACAGGCCTAAAAACGATAAGCCTCGCGTCTGTGCTTTACTCTCATAATCTTCACTTGTCTTGCTGTTTCATCAATCTCATAGATGACGCGATAATTGCCAATACGGATTCTCCAGTCATTCTTGGAGCCTGTTATCTTTCTGCAGCCATTAGGTCGGGGTTCATGGGAAAGTTTTTTGATCTGTGTAATTATAGGGTTGAAAAGCGAAGGCTCAAGTTTCTTTAAATCTCTTTCTGCGCGAGTTTCAAGGTATATTTCATACACTGTGTTTATATTCTGCTAAAAAATCATCCAGCTTTTTAAATCTTAAAGGCATCTTCCTGATTCGTTCGAGTTCTTCAAGGTCTTCCTTGTCCTCAAGCTTCTCTAAAATATTTCTGTAATCCTTGATCTTTAATATCACGGCTTCAAGTCTGCCATTCTTAAAAATTATATCGGGCTTTTTCTTTAATATGCTTCTCATCTTAACCTCCCTGAAACATCTATAATTGAATATTATCACGCCATCCAAATAACTGTCAAACTTCAATGGAGTTCAAAATGGGTTCTTCTGGCACAGGAGATGGTCAGTTTAATCACCCGGTTGGAATAGCAGTAGATTCATCAGGAAATGTCTATGTTGCTGATGAATATAACCATCGTATACAGAAATTTTCACCACAGTAAAAATAAATGGGAGGTCCCATTTTACACATGCCGTTCTGGTTAGCTTAATAAGGCATCCGGGTGTTTGTTAGCTATACGTAAAAGTGCAGATGCAGGCCCAGAAGGTTTACGCCTTCCCTGTTCCCATTCTTGCAGGGTCTTTATACTTACACCCATAAGAGCTGCAAACGCTGATTGACTAAGGCGTAAAAGCTCTCTGGTCTTCTTAACATCGGAAGGCAACTCGACTTTAAACCTTCTTCCTTTACCCTTTTTGATTGCCTTTATTCCTTCGAGTATCTCTTTACTTATATCTCTGTTTCTCATTTTTCAATCTCCTTTCTTATTTTACGTAAAACATTTACTGAGATGTTCCCAGCCTCAGTCTTGGCATATACAGTAAGAAGCCATATTTCGTTTTTCTTATTCCTCCAGTAGTAGATTATCCTTAAACCACCACGTTTACCTTTTCCTTTACCGCTCCACCGTAACTTACGAACACCACCGCTTCCCGGGATAATATCCCCGGCTTCAGGTCTTGAAGCAAGTTCTATCTGTAAAGCTGAATACTCAGTATCATTCAGGTAGTCATACACCAGCTTTGTAAACAGAGGTGCTTCAATAAATTCCATGGTTATCTTTACTATACGGCATTGCCGTATAGTTGTCAAGAATTATTTATTCTGGAGATTTTCTGACGTTTTGCAGACCCTTTAAATGGGTGACCCTAAACCTTAAACCTTGTAAATCTTGGGAATGAGAAATAAATAGAACTTCTATTTATTTCTCCATGCTGGTTCTTTCCTTGCAGCCTGAACCAAAACACAACAACCCCCTACTCCCCCTTTGTTAAAGGGAATTTTTCTTATTTTACAGAAAGAGAAAGAAAGGGAAAAGCTCTTGACACTGACTATTTTCATCGTTACAAAACAAGCATGAAGAATAAACTTGCCTTAGTGTTATCATCTGCATTATTGAGCCTGCTTATATTTACCTCACCTGTTCTTTCAGTAGAAGTCGCCCATCGTATATCTGATAGGGAGATTATTGAAGGTCTGACAAATATTCGTGGTGATATTAAAGAGTTAAAGGCAGGACAGCTTGCCCTTCAGCAGCAGACAAATGACCTGAAAGAATCAACTAATAAACGATTCGATGATGTCAATAAACGATTTGACGATCTTCAGAAATCAACTAACAATCGTTTTGATGATATTAATAAACGATTTGACGATCTTCAGAAATCAACTAACAATCGTTTTGATGATATTAATAAACGATTTGATACCCTTCAGTGGATGCTTGGGCTTTTCATTACCGTTGCCCTTTCAATTATGGGGATTATGGGACGAATACTCTGGAATCAGCAGAAGAAACTAACCCAGATAGAAACCTCCCTTGAGGCACAAAAGGAGGAGCTCTCATTCCTGAAATCCCTCATCGAAAAACTCCAGATCCTCATCGAAAAACTCCTCCCCCCGAGAGGTGTTTTGTGAAAAATGGGATAGGATATATTCCAAGAGTAAGGCTCAATCCATCTCGGAGATGAAAGTTCTCTCATGACCAGGAAAAGTCACAAGCTGCCTTTTACCCTTTTCCTGAACCCAAAACAATTATCCCGCTCCAATTTCATTTTGATGGTTCATATTTCTGCATGATATAATTTAAGTATAAAAAATAAATTATTATCTCTATAGAATTTTTTAATGTGATATTAATGCACCAGAGAAAATGGGGATAATAGCGTAATAGAGTAATTTGCCTATCTGGATATAATGTTAGATAACTATTCCATACTATGAAAAGACTATTCCTTGTCAGGGTAATGGACTGCATTAAGAAGTATAATATGATATTGGAAGGGGATGCAGTTCTTATCGGCGTATCCGGTGGCATAGATTCAATAACTCTTTTATATTCCCTCTATTTTTTAAGAGATGACCTCAAATGCAGTCTCATGGTGGCACATGCAAATCACGGACTGAGAGGTGAGGAGTCTGATAGGGAGGCAGATTTTGTAAGTGGAATTGCAGATGAACTCAAATTACCCTGTGTAATAGAAAAGTTAAATGTTTTAGAATATATGGCTGAAAGGGGATTATCCAAACAGGCTGCTGCAAGGGAGCTCCGATATGATTTTTTTAAAAGGGCTGCTAACAGGTTATCGGCAAGTAAAATTGCCCTGGGACACAATGCCGATGATCAGGCAGAGACGATTTTAATGAGACTTTTAAGGGGATCAGGGATGAGGGGTATTGCAGGTATTGGGGCTGTAAGGGATAACAGGGTAATCCGTCCCCTTATCGAAACCAGCAGGGATGAAATAACAGATTTTGTCCGAGAAAAGGGTTTGAGATATGTAGAAGACTCATCGAATATAGAGCTATACTATCTCCGAAATAAGATTCGGCTCAAGCTTATACCTCTCTTGAAACAGGAATACAACCCAAACATTACAGGGACATTAAAGGAAAATGCAGAGATTATAAGAGATGAGGATGAATTTTTGGAGAGTTACTGTTTATCTATTATCCCTGATATTGTCATATCTGAAAGTAAAGGGTTAATAGAATTAGATACTTCAAAATTGAAAGCCCTTCATATTGCTATTCAGAGGAGAATTTTAAGGGCTGCTGTTAAAAAAGTAAAAGGAAATCTTTTAAGGATTTCAGCTTTACATATTGATGATATATTGAATTCAATTAATAAAGGGTTTTCAGGCAAGTCCCTAAATCTACCTGATGGAATTCGTGTTTTTTATGAGTATGATAAATTAAAATTATTTAGAGAATCTGAGGTTGCAGAAGAGGCTGAAATTATATTTGATATACCACTTAAAATACCTGGCGAGACAATCCTGTCTATGCCATCTTTTAAATTCAAAACAGAGATAATCAGTTCTGTCCCATCACCTCAATCCTCTCCCCCTCGGGGAGAGGGGCAGGGTGAGGGGTATTTTGGGATGAAAAATAGATACACAGCCTTCTTTAATATGGATAAGATTGAAGGAGAACTGAGGGTAAGAAACAGAAGGTCAGGAGATATTTTCCATCCCTCAGGTATACAAGGGTCAAAGAAATTGAAGGAATTCTTTATTGATGAAAAGATACCGAGGAGGGAGAGGGATCATATACCTTTAGTTGTGTCAGGAGATACCATATTATGGGTCGTAGGTAAAAGGGTAACAGATACAGGAAGGGTTGATAATGATACAAAAAAGATTTTGAAAATTTCAGTTACAGGGATGTAAACCTAAACGGTAATGACAGATAGATATTCATTACCCGCACCGGTGAAAATAATTATTGAATACCACCCCACTTCCCGTTGCACGACCCATCCACAGGATGGGTGCCCCTCGCAGCAACAGGAGCCCAGCCTCTTCTTCAAAGGGAGGGGAAAGAGGGGTGGCAACAAAAAATACAATCCTTAATCCTCTCTCCTCATGGTGGGAGTGATGGGGATTTTCACGGTAAATTATGCCACATCAGGGTCTGGATATTCTGATAACAGAAGAAAAAATAAAGAAAAGGGTAAAGGAGTTGGGAGAAATGATATCTTCCGATTATAGTGGCAGAGAGATTGTTGTTATAGGAATATTAAAAGGTGCATGGATTTTTATGGCTGATATAGTAAGAGAGATGAGCATGCCTGTATCCTGTGATTTTCTGGGTGTATCAAGCTATTATGATTCCACCGTGAGCAGTGAAGAGGTTAAATTGATCAGTGATATAAGGGTGCCTGTTGGCGGAAGGGATGTATTGCTCATTGATGATATAATTGACACCGGTTTCAGTATTAAGTTTATAAAAGAATACTTACAATCAAAAGGTCCATCAAGTATAAAGTTGTGTGTGCTCCTGGATAAGCCGAGTCGTAGAAAGGTAGATATTACTGTGGATTACAGAGGTTTTACCATACCTGATAGATTCGTCGTAGGATATGGTCTTGACTGTGGAGAGAAGTACAGAAACCTTCCCTATATAGCTGCTCTTCAATAATATTTTTTATTGTCACAGGGTAAATTTCTATGGTATTCTTTATTTATAATATTCAATGTTTTGTAATTAGGAGGTAAGAAATTGAATCAGCTTTACAAAAATTTGGCATTATGGGTTGTAATAGGGCTGATAATGATAGCCCTTTTTAACATATTTAATAAGCCACATCTCCCTTACAAGGAGATAATCTACAGTGATTTTATAAGTGCGGTGGGGAGAGGGGAGGTGTCAGAGGTTTCTATACAGGGGGATAATGTAACGGGTAAGTTCACTGATGATAAACAGTTTAAGACATTTACCCCAAAAGACCCTGAGCTTGTAAAGATATTGAGGGAAAAGGGTATAAAGATCAATGCAGCCCCCCCTGAGAATGAGTCATGGCTGACGAATATAATAATTTCGTGGTTTCCCATGATTCTCCTTCTCGGGATATGGTTATTCTTTATGAGGCAGATGCAGATTGGCGGCGGGAAGGCACTGTCATTTGGAAAGGCAAAGATAAGGCTCCTTTCTGACAAAAAAAACAAGGCTACTTTTAAAAATGTAGCTGGTATAGATGAGGCGAAGGAGGAATTGAAAGAGATAATTGATTTTCTTAAGGACCCTCAGAAATTTCAGAAACTCGGTGGAAAGATCCCTAAAGGGGTATTGCTCATGGGACCGCCAGGAACAGGAAAGACCCTCCTTGCAAGGGCAATTGCAGGGGAGGCAGAGGTTCCGTTCTTCAGTATAAGCGGCTCTGATTTTGTGGAGATGTTTGTTGGTGTTGGGGCGTCAAGGGTAAGGGATCTTTTTGAGCAGGGGAAGAAAAATGCCCCCTGTATTATATTTATTGATGAGATAGATGCAGTGGGGAGGCACAGAGGGGCAGGGCTTGGCGGTGGACATGATGAGAGGGAGCAGACACTGAATCAGCTCTTAGTTGAAATGGATGGATTTGAATCAAATGAAGGTGTCATTCTCATCGCTGCAACGAATAGACCTGATGTCCTTGATCCGGCACTCATGAGGCCCGGGAGATTTGACAGGCAGGTAGTAGTTCCGAGACCTGATATACGGGGAAGAGAGGGGATATTAAAGGTTCATGCCACAAATATTCCCTTAGCCGATGATGTAAAGATAGAAATTGTGGCAAGGGGAACACCTGGATTTTCTGGTGCGGATTTGGCGAATTTAGTCAATGAGGCTGCCCTCCTTGCAGCCCGTTATGGAAAAGATAAGGTTGATATGAAAGACTTTGAATATGCCAAAGATAAGGTGATGATGGGTGTGGAGCGGAAGAGTATGATAATAAGTGAGAATGAGAAGAAGAATACTGCATTTCATGAGGCAGGGCATACAACTGTAGCAAAATTGCTTCCAGGGACCGACCCCATTCACAAGGTGACAATAATTCCAAGGGGGAGGGCGCTGGGAATAACCCAGCAGCTCCCGATTGATGAGAAGCATACTTATCCGAAGGAGTATCTCCTGAACAATTTAGCTATCCTCATGGGTGGTCGTGCGGCAGAGGAGATTGCACTGAAACATCAAACTACAGGGGCAGGAAATGATATTGAGAGGGTAACAGAACTGGCAAGAAAGATGGTATGTGAGTGGGGTATGAGTGAAAGGATGGGGCCACTGGCGTATGGTCAGAAAGAGGAACAGATATTCCTCGGCAGAGAGATTGCCCAGCATCAGGACTACAGCGAACAGACTGCTCAGGAGATTGACATGGAGGTAAAGAGATTGGTAACAGAAAGTTATGAAAGGGCAAAGGGAATTCTCACTGAAAACTTTGATATACTTATGATACTTGCAAATACCCTCCTCGATAAGGAGGTCTTGGATGGGCATGAAATAGATAAGATTGTGCATGAAGAACTATCTAAAAAACAATCAACTATTTTAACTGCCAATTAAAAGAATCATTGTTTCATTCCTCCACTGCTCTATGAAACAATGGGGCAATGGAATGATGAGATAATAAGTCCTTTCTATAACCCTAAATCCGATTTAGAATTTTGGGTAAAATCGCCAAGTCGCCTGAAAAACAAGGCTAGAGGCGGTTTTGCGACGGAACCGTGTATAACCAATACGGTGAGGAGCAAAATCGCTGATAACGCAGTATTTCAGGATGAATTGGCGATTTTAAATCCCGCTAAAGCGGGATTTGGTTATAATCTGTAAGTGCTCAATAGCTCAAATAGTTCCATCAATATTCCCGATAGTGAGTTTACCTTACCATGTGGGAGATTCAGGCTGGATCTGGGAAGGAGAACCCACATTATGGGGATCCTCAATTTAACCCCCGACTCTTTTTATAATGGTGGTAAATTTATCAATCCTGCCGCTGCAATCAGACATGCCGAAAGAATGGTTGAAGAAGGTGCAGATATTATAGATGTAGGTGGTGAATCCTCAAGACCAGGCTCTGACCCCATATCACCTGAAGAGGAGATAGAGAGGCTGCGGCCTGTACTATCTACCCTGTTAAGAAATTTAAATATACCAATATCTGTAGACACATATAAGTCATCCGTAGCAAAATGGGCACTGGATATGGGGGTTTCTATAATAAATGATATAAGTGGTTTCAGATTTGATCCTGATATGGCAAAGGTGGTTGCTGAAGGTGATGTGCCAGTGGTTATCATGCATACCTATGGCAGGCCAAAGACAATGCAGGATAGACCTGAGTATAAATCCCTTTTAACCGAGATTATCCGGTGTATTAATGATAGCATTAAAATAGGATTGGATGCAGGGATAGGCATTGATAGATTCATAGTAGACCCTGGGATAGGATTTGGAAAGACTGTCTCTCACAACCTTGAAATAATCAGGTTCCTTTCAAGACTGAAAGAGGTAAAAAGACCTATATTGATAGGACCATCCAGAAAATCTTTTATAGGCAAGATTCTTGACCTGCCTGTTGAAGAGAGGATGGAAGGAACTGCAGCTGCTGTGGCTATTGCCATATTGAATGGTGCCAATATTATTCGTGTTCACGATGTAAAAGAGATGCTGAGGGTGGCTAAAGTAGCAGATGCTATAAAGGGATATAATATAACAGTAAACCCCATGAGAAAGGAGTTTCTAACGGGGTAAAGATTCTATAAAAGACTTTTTACTCCTTTATCCTTCACACCGCACCACACCTTTACGGCCGTGGTGCGGGGATATTTAATTGTTGCCTTTAATTGATTCTGTTAAGGATTTGAGCAACCTTGAAATATCAATACCGTTTTTCTTTGCTGCGTTCTCAAGGCTTTCATACCCTCCGCAGCATGAATCTATATTATACTGACTGAATACTCCAACGGTCTTTGGATATTTTGCAATTACCTGATTGATACTCATCTCTTTCGTAATCTCTGCCATTCTTAACCTCCTTTAAAA
>JACQQJ010000073.1 GCA_016207035.1 Nitrospinota bacterium
CTTTCTTTTTTTCTTTATCAAATTGCCTCCAATATTTGAAAGAGAGGTATCAGCAATAACCCATCGTGATTCAATTTCATTCACAGAGTCTTCAAACCGGACTTTTACTCCGCATGCCTTATCCTTTCTTATAATTATCTCTTCAATGACGGAGTTATATATAATCCTGCCCCCATATCGCAATAGTTGTTTTTCCATTATACTAACCAATGTCCGTATCCCACCCTGTATCCCATATATTCCCCTTCTTGGTATTCCAAGGATGACGGACAATAAAGGAAGAGGTATATCTGTGACCTTCTTATGTATAAAATAGATTAGTTGAAGATCAATAAACCTCTCTATCTCCGAGGCATTATCCCAATTATTAACCAATTGCATAATATTATTATTTCTTTTTAAGAAAATTGATATTGCAGTACAAAACCTCTTTAACCTTTTATTATCATTTTGATAATTATTTTTTAAAGAATAAGAGTATCTGGTATTCAATTGATTAAAAATCTTATCTTCAATCCCTTCAGATTCCTGATAGAGTTTCACAAGATTTGTAATATCTGAAGGAAATTCCCTTTTCATTTCTTCATAAAATCTCTCCCTTTCCGAGTATATATTGACCCTATGATTTGGCAGAATAACCTGGAGACCTGGTTCGATCTTTCTTATAACAGATTCCCTTTCAAAGAGGTCATTGAATATATTAAGTTCCGAAAAGAGCCAGTGAAATACCTCTCCATAACCGAACCCCCACAGCATGGAGATAATCGTATCGAAGGAATACCCATCTTTTGAAGTCGTGTTGCAAAGACCACCTGCAACTGAATTCTGCTCTAACATGAGGACCTTCAATCCATTCTTTGATAAAAGGGAGGCGGAGGTCAAACCACCTATACCTGAGCCTATAACTATTACATCGTAATCAGGCATATCATTTTCTCCAGATCTTACACTTAAAGGGTAATGGCTTAATCAAGCCACTCCCGTTAATGAAATTTTTAAAATCAAATCCCCCCTCACCATCCATTTACTAAAGGGGGGAACTTTATTCCCCTCTTTGAAAAAGAGGGGTTACCTGTCTGCCGTAGCACAGGCAGGGGGGAGATTTTCATTATTATCCTATGTTTTGTGGTATCTGTATCCTACGGAGAATTCAATTTTTCAATAAAGTCGGTAAAGAATTCTCCTTTGAGAAAATCCTTGTGGGAGAGAACCTTCTTGTGAAAGGGGATGGTTGTCTTTATTCCCTCAATATGAAATTCCTCTAGTGCACGATTCATCTTCGCAATGGCATCCTCTCTGTCCATTCCATGGACTATCAATTTTGCAATGAGGGAGTCATAATAGGGAAGGACAGTGTAGTCAGAATATATAGCAGTGTCTACCCTTACCCCGGGGCCCCCCGGCATATTCAGTGCTGTTATTTTTCCTGGAGACGGTATAAATGTATCAGGGTCTTCAGCATTTATTCTGCATTCAATGCTGTGGCCGAATATCTTTACATCCTTCTGTTTAATAGTGAGGCTTTCACCAGCTGCAATCCTTATCTGTTCCTTAATCAGGTCTACACCTGTAACCATCTCAGTAACAGGATGTTCAACCTGTATTCGGGTGTTCATCTCGATAAAATAGTAATTATTGTCTCTATCAATTAAGAATTCCAGGGTTCCGACACTCTGGTAATTTATAGACTTTACAGCCATTATTGCGCAATCTCCCATCTCTTTTCTCAATTCTGGACTTATTGCCGGGGATGGAGACTCTTCAATTAATTTCTGATGTCTCCTCTGAATAGAACAGTCCCTTTCACCAAGATGGATGGCATTCCCCTCTTCATCAGCCACTATCTGAAACTCTATGTGCCTCGGTTTTTCAATATACTTCTCCAGATAGATATGAGGGTCAGCAAATGCAGCAGTAGCCTCAGACTGAACTAAACCGAAGGAATCATAGAGGTCTTGCTTATTTTTTAGAATCCTCATACCTCTGCCTCCACCCCCTGCCGATGCCTTTAACATTACCGGGTACCCTATCTTTTCTGCAATCTCTCCTGCCTCAAGAGCTGTCTCCACCTTTTCAGGGCTTCCGGGGACAATGGATATTCCTGCAGCCTGAATGGTATTCCTTGCCTTCACTTTATTACCCATTAATCTGATATTATGAGGGGTTGGCCCGATAAATTTTATCCCGCATGTTTCGCAGATTTCAGCAAGGGAGGGGTTCTCAGACAGGAATCCGTATCCAGGATGGATTGCATCTGCACCGGTGATCTCGGCAGCACTAATTATAGCCGGGATGTAGAGATAACTCTTGATGCTTTCAGGAGGACCAATACAGACGGACTCATCTGCAAATCTTACATGTAATGAATTGGTATCTGCTGTTGAATGAATAGCAACGGTCTTTATCCCCAGTTCTTTACACGCCCGTATGATTCTTAAAGCTATCTCACTCCGATTGGCAATCAGGATTTTATTAAACATTGTTTAAAGCTTTTCTATCACAAACATTGGTTCACCAAACTCTACAGGGTGTGCATTTTCTACGAGGATTGAAATAATCCTGCCCCGTACCTCTGATTCAATTTCATTCATAAGTTTCATTGCCTCCACAATGCAGAGTACCTGTCCCTTTTCAATGATATCCCCTTCCATTACATAAGAATTAGCCCCTTCAGCAGGTGCCCTGTAAAATGTACCCACCATTGGCGACTCTACAATTATATAGTTTTCCCCCTGAGGGACAACCTTTTTGTGCTTTATCCCTGCTGTCGGCTCATCAGTTTTATGGGGAATACTTTTTGTCTGGTTAGGTGGTGAAGCAGGGGCATGTCCAATCGGAGAGAGAGAGGCTGAACCTTCACCCCCTTTTCTCATTCTCACCCGTGTTCCCTTTTCATCTATCTCTAATTCTGATATGCTGCTTCTCTCAAATAATTCAACAAGTCTTTTCAACTCCCTTAAGTCCATCAGTTCCCCCTTTATCCCGTTAGCCGCAGAATGCCCCGCCCTTCAGGGCGGGTTAATGGGGTTTACTTCACCCTCTCTACATACTCACCTGTCCTTGTATCAATCTTTATACTATCCCCCTCATTTATAAATAGGGGAACCTGAACTACCGCACCTGTCTTTACAACAGCAGGTTTATTTGCACTTGTTGCGGTGTCACCTCTATATCCTGGCTCTGTCTTTATAACGGCCATCTCAACAAAAAAGGGTAGAGTAACGCCAATGGGTATATTGTTATGAAACATAACGGTGATGACAAGGTTCTCCTGAAGAAAATATTTATTCTCCCCCATCTGTTCCTCTGTCAGGAAAACCTGCTCATAGGTCTCTGTATCCATAAGGCAGTATCCCTCGCTGCTTTTGTAGAGAAACTGCATCTGTTTCTCCTCTACATCAGGGGTATTAAATTTTTCACCTGCCCTGAATGTCCTTTCAATTAACTGCCCTGTCTTCAAACTCTTTAGCTTTGTTCTGACAAATGCCCTCAGGTTTCCAGGATTTACATGCTGAAACTCAACAATCGTATACAGCTCTCCATTATATTCAATCTTCATATTATTTCTGAAATCTGTTGTTACTATCATACCCTTTTATTCCCCCTTTATTTCAAATTCCTTTTCAATTGCTGAAGTGAGAACTTCACAACCATCCTTTGTTACCAGTACCATATCCTCTATCCTGACTCCTCCCCATCCCTGAATATAGATACCAGGTTCAATGGTAAAGACGCTACCTTCTCTTATAATATCGTTCTGACCTTCTGCGATTCTCGGTTCCTCATGGACTTCGAGCCCGACACCATGGCCGGTGCTGTGTCCAAAATTCTCTCCATATCCGGCATCTGCGATAAATCCCCGTGCCTTTGAGTCAATCTCAGATGCCTTTAAACCAGGTTTGACAGATTTTATCGCCTCCCTCTGTGCCATGAGAACTGTTTTATAGATTTCCTCCTGCCTGGCATTGAATCCATCTGTTGATAGTGTCCTTGTACAATCCGTGTTATACCCTTTATACATGGAGCCAAAATCTACAATTACCAGTTCGCCATTCTTTATGATTTTGTTGCTTGCTTTACCATGGGGAAGTGCACCTCTTTCACCGGAAGCAATTATGGTGTCAAAGGCTACCTTTTCTGCCCCCTCTTTTCTCAATCTATACTCCATTTCTATTGCAATCTCATCTTCCCTGGCTCCTTGCCTTATCATTTCCTTTACACCTCGGAATGCCCGTTCAGTAATTTTTATCGACTGTCTTATCAATTCTATTTCCAAAGGCTCTTTGACAATCCTTATATCCTCGATTATGTTTTTTGCAGGGACAAGCTGGACAGAATCTAATTTATTCTTAAGTTCCTCATACATTGAGTAGGGGAGATGGGACTCAAATCCCACTGTTTTTAAATTCAGGGACTTGATTACCTCGGATAGTAAATCATTAATTTTTTTAGACTCCCGTATCGTGAAATCACGATTCACCTCATATCCTGCCTGGGCCTTATATCTGAAATCAGTGAGAAAAAATGCCTCATTTTTTGTTAAAATGGTAATGGCTGTTGACCCGCTGAACCCTGTGAGATATCGAATATTCTCAATCTTATATGATATGAATCCATCGATATTGCTGGGAATAAAATTTTCTCTTGCCTTTTCAATTCTCCTGCTGATTCAAACCTCCCTAAAAAATAACCAATTATTTTAAGGTTCTTGAAAAAAGGAATTTCATTATTAAATTATTTTTGCATAATCTGGTTATCAGTCATTTTTCTGTATATCCTTTGCAGCCTCCAGCGCAAGGAAGTATCCCTTTGCACCAAATCCTGTTATCTGACCGTTCACTATATCAGAGATCAAAGAACGATGACGAAAATCCTCCCTTTTGTATATATTTGAGAGATGAACCTCAATAGCAGGGATATTTACTGCAAGCAGTGCATCCCTGATAGCTACGCTTGTGTGGGTATACGCTGCCGGGTTTATTATTATAACATCTACCTTATCTTTTGACATCTGAATTTTATCTATAATCTCCCCTTCATGGTTTGACTGGAATGTCTCAAGTTCAAGAGAGTTTTTTCTGGCATATTTTTGAAGTTGTAAATTAATCTGTTCTAAATTTTCTTTTCCATATTTGTCTGTCTCCCTTTGTCCCAGGAGGTTAAGATTAGGACCGTTTATTATTAAGACCTTCATTATAGCCTCTCATTCTTTACATCTCTGATACCATATCCTCTCTCAAGACCCACTGATTTTTAATGAAAAGAGTTTTCCAATTTCTTCAAAAGCCTCTTTATCATCCAGAATATTTTCCATATCATCTGGCTCACTGAATTTCTTTTCAGTGTCGTCAGTTGTTGATTTGACATATGGTATACTTTGTGATACCTGTGACACTCGAACTTGAGATTGCTGGGTAGCTGCGGTGGTTACCTGTAAAACCTCCCTTTGTTGCGAGGGATACGATTTCAGTCCTGCCTTTTGTAAATTTTCTAAAATCACTTTAAAGTCCTTATTTATGGGAGCAATGTGGACAATTGCCTCCATCTCCCTCAGGGCATCATCAATCATTCCCTTTCTTCTGTAAATATCACTCAGAACCTTTCGTGCGAGTATATTATCAGCAATAGAATCCACTACCATTTTCAACTCCCTCTCTGCATCATTGAATTTCTCACAATCAAAGTAAGAGATACCCAGAAGTACCCGTGCACTCATATAATCAGGATGAAGCCTCAGCCCTTTGAGACATGTCTGGATTGCCAATTCAGGCATTCCTTTTCGCCTGTATATATCTGCAAGGGGTAAGAATATGCAGGATTCAGGTTTTTTCTCAAGTACCCTGGTATAATAAAAGATAAGCAATGAATCTCTATCCCTTCTTTTTAGTATTCTTTTTTGCATAAAAATAGTTTTACAGGAAAAATGAATATATTCAATGTATCACAAAGGCATAAAGAATACAAAGTCTTCAGGATTGAAAAATTTATTCACTCAAAAAGGCATTGAGAAACCATAGAGCACAGAGATAATTTTATAAGATTCATAAATCTTTTATATTCAAATAGTTCTCTGTGTTCTCATGCTTTATGTTTCAGTGTGCCCTGTGGTTAATAGCATTATTCAGGTCTATGAAATGGTGAGAATATACATTCCTTTAACCTGTCAGCACCTCAGCTGATTTTCAATGATAGTTAAATCTTTATCTCATTGAGTTTTTTCTTTAATTCATTAAGCCTGGCACAATATTTATCATCACTTATATTTTTTTCTATCTGCTCCATAATGCGTTCAGGTGTATTGAATTCATTGAAACAATCGGGCATTTTCTCATTCACTCCAAAGTATACCTTCATGAGAGAAAGGGATTGGTCCCTTACCCTTTCATCCTTTGAATAGAGATCGAGCCTGAAATATATATCTTTAGACTGGAGATAAAGAGATATAATTCCACCTTCATAAATCAATGACTCCAATGCTGCTTTAACCGCAGCAATCCTGTCATTAATTTCCTTTAAATTGTTCTCCTTTTCAACTGCTACAAGACTGGAGTTCGTTATCTCCTCCTTCGTTATATTCAATTTCTGTAATTCGTTCTCAACAGTTTTTCTTTCATTTTTTGAAAAGAATATCATATTATTTCCAAACCCTCTATCCTTTGAGTAGACCAGAATATCCCCAACCTCTTCTAAATAGCGTATTATATCCGGATTTCTTATGACCCTGTGAAGTGATGAAAGGGTAAATTCGGAGGTCCTCAGCTTTAACTCAATTTCTGCCCTTTTTTTATCCCCTTCTATTTTTTTCAATTTTTCAAGGAGCTCATTCTCCTTTTCAGAGAGTCGTTTCTCAATTAATTCTACCTCTATAATCTTTTCTTGAATAACCCTCTTCAATCCTTCAGTGAGGTTGGGGATTTCAACCCCCTTCTCTTCTTTTTCAATATTTTCATCTGCCATCGAAAAATATTATAGGTTTATGATTTGATATTGTAAAGATTTTTGTTATCCTTTAAAAA
>JACQQJ010000080.1 GCA_016207035.1 Nitrospinota bacterium
ATCTAGAAATGTATAAAGCTTAATACGCATATTATAGTATCATTATTTCATTTTTTAATGGAATGGTCAAGAAGGTTGACTTTGAAGAACTAAAGGTTAAGCTGAATCCTGCGTGAAAATGTCATAAAAATTTAGATGAAGACATCGGAGGGTGTGAGGTTTTTAAAAATTGATGGTGGCTATGGAGAGGGGGGCGGACAGATATTGAGGACAGCCCTGTCCCTTTCCTCTATACTGGAAAAACCTGTAGAAATCGAAAATATAAGAAAGGGGAGAAGGAGTCCTGGACTCAAACCTCAACATCTGACCTGTATCAATGCCTGCAAGACCATTACAGAAGCAAGAGTTTCTGGTAACGAAATAGATTCTCCTCTATTGAGATTTGAGCCAGATAGAATTAGAGATGGAGAGTATTTTTTTGATGTGGCAGAAAAGAAGGGGAGTGCTGGTGCAGTATCATTAGTTTTACAGTCAATACTCTTGCCTCTCTTTCATGCGGAGAAGGGGTCAAAGGTTATTTTATCAGGCGGTACCCATGTGTCGTGGAGTCCACCGGTTCATTACATACAACAGGTCTTTTTACCAACCATTAAAAGAATGGGATTTCATGCCATATTAAATCTTGAAAAATGGGGATGGTATCCAGCAGGCGGGGGGAGGGTTAATGGTTCAGTTACCCCTGTAAAAAGAATTCTGCCTATTGAATTAACAGAACGGGGCAGGCTTATAGGAATAAAATGTATCTCTGCTGTTTCAAATCTTCCTTTGAGTATTGCAGAGAGACAGAGAAGTCAGGGATTGAAACTGTTAAAAGAGAGGGGAATAAATGCCGAGATAGAAATTATCAATGCACCCTCAATTGGAAGGGGGACCTTCTTCTTCATAGAATCAGAATTTGAAAATGCGGTGGCAGGATTCAGTTCTCTCGGTGCGATAGGGAAGAAGGCAGAAAAGGTGGCAGGGGAGGCATGTCAGGATTTCTTCCGGTACCTTGATTCAAATGCCGCTATTGATGAACACCTGTCAGACCAGATTATCCCCTATCTTGTACTTGCTAAAGGATCATCCACATTTACCACCTCAAAAATCTCCCATCATCTATTTACAAACATCTGGACTGTAAGGCAGTTCTTATCTGTAGAGATAGAGGTGAAGGGGGAAATAGGTGAGAAAGGAAAAGTTACAATTGCTTCCGGATAATGAAAGATGAAGTTTATAGTTGACCTTACAATGGGGAAACTGGTTAAGTGGCTCAGGATTGCTGGTTATGATACAGTTTTTTATAATTCAGTAGAGGTGGACAGGATTATTGAAATTGCCTCAAAGGAAGGGCGTATTATATTAACGAGAAACAGCAATTTTATAAAGAGGAGGAAAAAGACTTTAGAAGAAAGGGGTGTCCAATATCTTTTACTCGCTTCCGAGATTGTTGATATGCAACTACGAGATATTGCAGCTCATTTCATGCTTAATCTCAAAAAGAATTCTTTTACTATCTGCATAGACTGTAATAAGCCCCTGACTAACATATCAAAAGAAGATGTGGCTGGAAAGGTTCCTGAATATGTTTATCAAAACTACAGTGAGTTTGTTCAGTGCAACAGTTGTGGAAAAATATTCTGGGCAGGGACACATAAAAAGAGGATGGATGATAGGATTGCAGCTATTTTAGAAAATTGATATATTTTTCATGACACAGAATAGTATTTAACAAGCAGAGGGTTGCCTGAAGGTTATACCATTTATATGGCTAATCTTACCATTCTGTCCCAATCGGTAGAAATGTCTCATATCCCTTATCATGGATGGAATATCATTCTTTTTAAGGTAGTGAGATTCTAAGTGATGGCAATAGTTCATAGCCAGTCTATTTGCATCTTTGTATCGTTCTATTTCCTCAGATTGTAAACATGGATGCAGAACAGAATCTTCAAATAGCTGTCTCTTTATATTTCTGAAAGGGATCTTTCCATCATTTATACTGCCACTATAAAAAATGGCAGTAATATATTTATCTACCTCTGCCTGTAGTTCCATCTCAAGAATGGTTATCTGCCTCCTGTATCTAATACTCCAAACTGCATAGATAAAATGACTTATCTCCTCTGTTGCAAGGAAGAAATCAGAAAGATTTTTTCTATGAAAATCTTTCTGGAGATGACCCCCTTTCAGATTAGAGACCGTTTCCCTATCCAGATAAATAGCCAGTTCAAGGTCATCTCCATTCTGATATATCAAGAGACATCCCTTTGAAAATTGACTCTGAATTTTACAGATCTCCCTGCTGTTCTTAGCATCCAATGGCAGTTTCTCAAAAATATAATCCTCAACATCAAGGAATGTCTCAACCTTATATATCTTTTCTATGATTTTCTGTATACGGGAAAACATATAAAAATACAGATGACAAATGGAGGTATAAAAACTCTAAACTTTCCTTTTACCCCGTTACCTGCAGAATGCCCCGCCTGCAGGGCGAGGTAACGGGGTTTACTGCAGATACCTGCTCTCTTTGGAAGATACAGGAATTACCCCTTTTTCTTTTAAGAGGCGGGCGTCTCTTGAACTGCCTGTTTTAAGCCACCTTTCGTATATCCTCAATATATCACTATTCGTGCTGATGGATGTAATATCGCTCACCTCTGCAATTACATCTATAAATTCCTTAAACTTCTCTGCAAGTTCACTGAAGAGATTATAGAAAAGCTCCCCATTGCTATACCCTTTCATCATACTGGATAAATTATTATAAGCGATACATCCAATAACAACATAATAATCAATATCAATCAGTTTTCTCCTCAGGCTATCAGAGAAGAAACCTGAGATAAAAAGTGAAAAATCTCCGAGGTGTTTAAACCTCTTTATTTTTTCATTATATTCTGAATTCATAGCGTTATTCAGCAGCATAATCAAAGGTTCATCAGTCGTGCCTTCAGGGAAAGGTATATCAGTTTTTACATACTCTGAGAGAAGATTTACTATATAAAATGCCACGGTCTCATCTGTTTCTACATCCTGACGATCAATGGCTCTATCGACTAGTTCCTTAAAATATTCAGCTGTATCTTTATGTGTAGTTATCCTGATATTATTTTTTGTTGCCATAACGACTTATTTATATCGTCTGTAATCGTATGCTGATAATTTTTGGTTAATGGCTGCTGTTATTTTAAATTATTATTATTTTATCATATTTTTTCAGCCGTTTCATTCTTTTTTATTCCTTTTCTCCAATATTGCATGTATTATTGCCTCTGCCGCGAGTCTGCCTTCTACAAATGACTGTCCTGACAATATCCAAATCCTCCCCCTCTGCTTTAATACATTAAGTTCTATCTTAAGGGTATCCCCTGGAACTACAGGTCTTCTGAATCTCGCCTCATCTATGCCTGTAAAAAGGGGAAGAAATTTATCTGAATCATCTCCCATAGGTTTGTTGTGAGGGTGTTTGACCGATACATCATAAGCCTGTCGAACCGAATAGAATGCCAGAATCGCCCCAAGCTGTGCCATTGATTCAACTATCAGTGCTCCAGGCATGACAGGGAATTCAGGAAAATGCCCCTGAAAAAATGGCTCATTAATCGTAACGCATTTTAAACCAACAATCCGCTTTCCTGGCTCTATGTCTATAAC
>JACQQJ010000081.1 GCA_016207035.1 Nitrospinota bacterium
ATCGTAACATTATTATTAAACTTTCTACATTTCCCTTTTAGAGTTTCACCTTGTGCAAAAATAACATCACATTTCCTAATTAGAATTCTTTCCGTTCTCGCTACTTTTTCTGGTTTATCAACTAATTTTTCAAAATCAGCAATACAATAATAGACAACAAGTTTTTCATCAATATCATCAATAATATCAATGGCAGTCCCAGTTGGTAGAAATGTCCATATAATAGGCTCATAAAACTCCATTGCCTTTATCCATCTTTTTATAGGAATAAGTAACAAATATTTATTAATCCATCTTGCAACCCTTGAATATGGAAATGGGAGGCTAATAGGAGAGTATATATAAAGATTCTCAATCTCCTTTCTAAAACCCTTTGTGGTTTTAAACCAGTTAATAATCCTCTTTCTTAATCTTGGCATATCATAAATAGTGGGAGTTCTGACTCCTGTATTCTCAATAAATAGCACTCTGTTGCCATTTTCAGCAAATGTAGACATTATCTCCTGATGCCCCTGCCATATAAAATCCCAGTCTATTGAGGATATACAAATGATATTCTCGTTTTTAAGCATTCTGTAGTCTTTAATCTCGCCTATAGATTTCAAACCTAAAAGGTTTATTATAGCAATTCATCGCACAACACCCCCAGGATGGTCTTCCATATGGTAGATAAATAACATTGTATCTAACCCGATTGTCTTGGCACGGAGAACTTTCATGTCCATGCATCCCTTTTCTTCTTTCACATATGTTTTGGGGTCAACACCCTTCCATATCTCTTTATGAAGTGAACTGAACCCCTTAGCCTTTTTGTGTAACTTCTGGGCTTTATCTTTAAAATAATCCTATCGTCACTGACATCCACCATAAGCTCATCCCCTTCGGAGATGTGAATCAATTTTCTAATCTCCTTTGGAATGCCAATCATACATTTTTTTACTTACCTTTGTTGTGATAAATATTAACTCAAATAATGCGTGAATTTTAAAAACCATGGTAGCCGCAGGCTTTAGCCTGCGATTGAATGTACTTAAAATGTGAATAAATTATCGGTAAGTAAAGCACCCTTAAAGGGTGCGGTTACCTTCACGCATTATTTGGGATTAATAAATCCTCCTTACTTTATATATGTAAGTAAAATCATAATATTTTTGAGTTCTTGTCAATAGGTGTGTAAAAAGTCATTCAGGCGACCTTCCTCTCTTGACCATTTATTGTATTAACCATAATTCCGTTAATAAACCGTTTACCTGTATAAACTTCAGGCAATAGCCAGTATCCCTTTAGCAACCTAAATCCTTTTTCTGCCACTTTTAACAGCTTCCATATCATAGCAGTGGCATTCTCAACCTTCTTGAACCTCCTGGCAGCATCAGTCCTTAACCGTATAGTGCTAAAGGGAGACTCTACTACATTCATAGTCCTTATATGCACCCAATGTTCTTTGGGAAATGAATAAAAGGTTATCATCCGTTCCCAGTCTGCAAGGAGTTTCTCCACAGCCTTCGCATATTCTTTCTTATACCGGTTTATAAATTCATCCCTCAGTTTTCCACATTCCTCTATCGTCTCTGCATAAGGTATGCACTTTAAATATCCTCCTGCCTCTTCCCTTATCCTCTTTAATGCATCTAATACATTTGTGATCTTGTGGTTCCAGCACCTCTGCTCTTCTCCATAGGGATGAATCTCTCCCAAGGAAGACCATATCCCAAGATGACCATCTGCTATCGTCAGGCGTCCAGGTTTAAGCCCCCTGTCAATGAGACCGCGTAATATGTTAGACCATGACTCCTTGCTTTCACGATAACCGCTTTCATTGGCTAAAATCTTTTTCTCTCCATTCGTTAATCCGCCTATTATTATTAAAAGTGCTGCTTTATCCTTCTCCAACCCGGCTTTTACATATATTCCATCAGCCCATTGATATACTACTTCTACTTCTGAAAGGTCTTCCCTCTTCCACTCCTCGTATTCTATCTGCCATTTTGACTTTAACCTCTGGATTGGGGCAGAAGATAATGGTGCTCCTTCTCCCAGTAACCCTCTCAATGCTAATTCAAAGTCCCCTTTGGCAAGTCCATGTAAATACAGTTCAGGGAGAACCTCACCAAGTTCTTTACTCCTACGCTTGAATAATGTTAATACTTTGCTCGTAAATCCTTCAGAGTCCCTTATTCGGGGTCTTTTGATTATTATAGTCCCATTCATAAGGGCAAGTTTACGATGCTTTTCATATCTATTCATATACCCTCTGATAGTATCAATACCATTCTTCCGTTAAGATTTCTTCCTCCCTAAAAACTCCGTTACCTCTTCCTCCAATATATCCTGTATAAGCTCCTGCACCTTCTCTCTTACTACTTCCTCTAATACTTCATATGTTGTTCTTGACGACCTTAATTCTTTTGTGTTACTTTCCTTCATGGCGGTGTTCTCCTTTCTTTTTTGTTTGTTTTTGCCTATGAAAGGATACGCCGCCTTTATTCCTTTTTCCACACTTTTTGATTATAGCTCA
>JACQQJ010000083.1 GCA_016207035.1 Nitrospinota bacterium
ACATAGACTGTTATAAATTTAAAGCTAATTTTTGATTGACCATCGATATAAAAAAAATTGTAGCCCCACGCCTCATAAATTTTGCTATCCCCCGACATCCCTTTATCTGCCTAAATACCACATCCACAATCTATCCCCGTTTCTTATATAACACCTTCCCTCGCTTAGTTAAAAGCCTCCTCTCCATCAGCTCCCTTAAACTGAGCCCATTCGGTATCTTCCCCCCTGGCGAAGGAGACTCCATAAGGGTGTTAAAATAATATTGTGTCTAACAATGAAATATTTCTATTGAATTTTTTGTTTAAATTTATGTACTATATCTTGAAAGATAATTTTGGCGAGGCACATTCAAACAAAATGGCGTGACCATTTCCCGCCTTGTTTTAATTTTGAAAGGGGTGTTTATGAAAAAAACATACATAACTATAGGAATTTTAACCCTACTCATAATTACATCTGGACTTGTTTCATATAAAATATTTGGTTATGTAGAAAAATATCACGTCGTCAAATCTGCTGGTAAATGGGTTGGTGATTATAAACCAGCCACAGAAGGTCCACCACTTACAATTACAATAAGTTATTTTAAAAAGGTGTGGATTGCTCTTGTCTTCGGTATCTTGATTGCAGCATCTATCAGAACATTTGTATCTCCAAAATGGATAGCGAGGCTTCTTGGGACAAAAACAGCGTGGCAACATTTGATAGCAGGTGTAGCAGGTATGCCTTTGATGCTATGTTCATGCTGTGTAGCCCCAATATTTAGTAGCGTATATGAATCAACAGCAAAATTAGGCCCCTCTATTGCTCTCATGCTTGCATCTCCGGGACTCAACTTAGCTGGTATTGCATTAACATTGCTTTTATTCCCTGTAGAGATTTCAGCTGCAAGGATTGCAGGTTCTATTATACTGGTTTTTTTTATATCAGCAATAATAGGGAAAATTTTTTCAAATGTCGCTTATAAATCAGAGAATACACCATCTGAATGCACATTATTACAAGAATCTGAACAATCATTTTTAACAATTGTCAAAGATTTCTCCAAAAATATTTTGAATATATCTTTAATTACTCTCCCTTTAATTATAATTGGTGTTGTATTTTCCAGCTTATTAATTCCCCATGCTTTTAGCGTTTCCACAACTGGAGCAATTGTGGCGATATTCATAGTAGCAGCAATTTCTATTTTGATTGCATTACCAACATTTTTTGAGATACCGTTAGCAATATTGCTTCTGGATATTGGCTTGCCAGGAGCAGCAGTAGTAATGTTAATTGCAGGGCCTATTATTAATCTACCTTCGTTATTTGTACTTGCCCGTGAAACAAATATCAAAGTCTCCGCATCAATTGCAGCTTCAGTATGGTTAATAAGTAGTATAGCAGGCATTGTTGTTACTTTAGTGGCTTTTTAACATTTTGAGAAGCAGAAATCCCCTTACCTTAAGAGATAGGATGTGATAAAATTGTAGGTATTAAAAGACAGTAAGAGGGGTGTAGGAGAATGGAGAGAATTTAGGGGATCTATTTACGGATGTATTAAAACTGTGTGGTGAAGCTGGTTTACTCATTAATAATGGGGGTTTTTAGAATATGTCAAACCTTTTAGAGGCAATACTTTATAAGCCGATCTTGACAACATTTGAAAATGAAGGTATTTATTTTTTCTTAGATGATAATACTCCGAATTGGCTTGCAGTAGATGAGAGGGGAAAGATAATTTTTGACATTATTGATGGTAAGAGGAAGTTTGGCGATATTGTCAGGGAGTATAGTACAGTTTATGGCTTTGATGCGGCTCAATCATGGCTCCATGTCCATGATTTTATAAAAAATGCCATGAGATATAAAATGGTTTCTTCATCTCCCTTTAATAGTGAGGAGTATAGGGGGAGGGAAAACTATTTAAAGCCATCTAAATTGAATGAATTCTGGATTCACACAAATAACTCCTGTAACCTTACATGCACCCATTGTCTCGTAGAATCCTCTCCTTCAGGAGACCCAGGATTGCCGGGAGAAGAGATAAATAAGGTGATAGATGAGGCAGGAAAACTGGGAGTCTTCAGGTATTATTTTACAGGTGGCGAACCCTTTGTCAGAAAGGATATCTTTGATTTAATGAAATATGCTACCGAAGAAAAGGGTGGGGAGCTTATTGTCCTTACGAATGCCACACTTTTCAAAAATGGAAATAAAGATAAGCTTAAGGCCCTGGACAGAAAAAGGGTAAGGCTGCAGGTGAGCCTTGATGGCTCATCCCCTGAGATCAACGATCCTATTCGTGGAAAGGGTGCATTCAATGAGACGACAGAGGGACTTAAGGCTATAAATGAACTTGGATTTGATACATCTCTTACTTCTGTGGTTACATCTGGAAATATACATGATGTAGCAAATCTTCCCGTGTTGGCAAAAAAATTGGGGGCAAAATCTATTCACCTGATGTGGATGCACATGAGAGGAAGGGCAACCTCACAAATCTCAACGACCCACTATCGTGGGTGCCCCGAATTTCAGATTTCAACGATATTAAGGATTGTTAGAGAAGTAAAAGAGGCATCTGATGAGGCAGGCATTATATTTGACAATTACGAATCTCTAAAAATGAGGGTGAACGGGAGACCGGGCGTTAAATATGACCTTGGAAATGCCTGCTGGGATACACTATGTCTTTACTCTAATGGGTGTGTATATCCCTCTGCATCTTTTGCAGGTTATGAGCCATTAAATATGGGAAATACCTCGAATATACCCTTGAGAGCTATTTGGCTTAATAGCACAATAGCCAGGGACTTCAGAAGTGCAACAGTAATTAAGAAGCCCTGGTTCATAAAAGACCCATTTAGATTTATTACAGGTGGCGGGGATATAGAGCATAGCTTTTTCTTTTCCACTATGAAAAATGGCAATGGCAATATATTAGGGGATGATCCATATTATGGCGTATATACAGAATTGGTAAAGGATATAATGAAGGAGCTGGCAAAGAATGGGAGAGACTCCTTAAATAAAAGATCTGGTTATAATATCCCCATTATCTACCATGCCATGGGTGAGAATACAGCAGTTTGTGGAATGGATACAGGAGATGTAAGGACATTACATTCTAACTGTGTCCTATCCTTTGATGTGGAGAAACCCTATAGGGTAGTGCAGGAGTTTTATAGCAAGGCTGCTGATGAACCAAAGGCTGATCTATGCTGTCCTATAAAGTATGATGATGCAGATATAAGGCATATACCTGAGGAGGTGCTTAAGAGGTTTTACGGCTGCGGTTCTCCTATTACAATGGCAGATGTAAGTGCGGATGAGTGTGTCCTTGACCTGGGGTCAGGTGGAGGCATAGATTGCTTTATTGCTGCAAAAAGGGTTGGTAAAAATGGGAGGGTTATAGGTGTTGATATGACAGAAAAGATGCTTGAGATTGCCAACAAGAATAAGGTTCTTGTGGCAGATAACCTCGGCTACGATGTGGTGGAATTTAAAAAGGGATTTTTAGAAAAACTTCCTGTGGAGGATAAATCAATAGACCTTATTACATCCAACTGTGTTATAAACCTCTCACCGAATAAGAAAGTAGTATTTTCTGAAATGTGGCGTGTCTTGAAAGATCATGGGAGGATTGTTGTATCAGACATTGTTTCAGAGAAAGAGATACCTTTACACCTGAAGGTTAATGAGCAACTATGGGGTGAGTGTATGGGAGGTGCATTAACAGAAGATGAGTTTCTATCATATTTAGAACAGGTGGGTTTTTATGGTGTAGAGGTGTTAAAGAGGACTTACTGGAAGGATGTTAAAGGTTATAAATTTTACTCTGTTACAGTGAGGGGGTATAAATTTGAAAAGAAAGAGGGTTGTGTCTATATTGGACAGAAGGCAGTCTATCGAGGACCTTTCAAAGCAGTAGTGGATGAAGAGGGTCATTTATTTTCAAGAGACGAAATAGTGGAGGTATGCACTGATACATCGGCAAAGCTTAAAAATCCCCCCTATAATCAATTCTTCACTATAATAGAGCCAGATGGAGAGGGAACAGAATTTAAAAGCTGTGAACCAGGGGATGGTAAGTGCTGCTAACCTGTATTTTTGCTATGCCTAACCTTTGGTATTAAATATGTTAAAAAAAGTTCCTCTTTAAGAGATAATTGCACATGAACAGAAAACATATATTTCTTATTCTCGGCATAATTTTTTTAGTAATCTTCATAGACTGGTATAATCTGCAGACATACGCAGGAGTAAAAGGTACGGATGAACACCATCATCACCATGAACACGCCCCTGCACTGCCCGAGCCTATTGTTGATCTTGAGACAATTCCTGAAACTATAAATGCCCGAGAACCTGCAACCATCATCTTTTATATTAAGGACTCAGAGGGGAAGCCGGTCCGGGACCTCGCCATTACCCATGACCGGATCCTCCATGTGGTCATCATCAGTGAGGATTTTAGCATCTTTGGACATATTCATCCTGAGGACTTTGATCCCCTTACTGCTGAAATGAAGAAAAAAGGACGATTTGCTGTGGATTACACCTTCCCTAAGGCCGGGCGGTATCTCGTCGCAGCAGATTTCGGGGTGAATGACCTTCATTTTTCTGAAAAATTTACTATCAATGTTTCGGGTGAGCCGGGGATGAATCCCCTCAAGAAAGATTTTTCAAGGGAAAAGGATTACAGTGATTACACTGTAACGCTGACCTCTAAACCTGAGCGTATCACTGCAGGAAAAGACTCAACACTTATATACAGTATCAAAAAGAGCGGGAGGGCAGTGACAGATCTCGAGCCTTATCTCGGAGAAGCCATGCATCTCGCTGTTGTCACGGCTGACCTCAACCAGTTCATTCATGCCCACGGGGGCATGCCTGATGCAATCCATGGGTCACATCCGATGGGGCATATTCATGGCATGCCTCATGACAAATACGGGCCTGAAATAGAGGCAGAGGTCGTTTTCCCTGTTCATGGGAACTATAAGATTTTTAGTGAAATAAAGCATCAGGGAAAAATCATTCTCCTCGACTTCATGGTCACTGTTGAATGAGTGCGTGAACTGTATATTTACAGGGAACTGTTTTCAACATCACCTAAAGTGAGGCGATAAAGAAGCCTCTATCTCTTTCTCGTAAATCCGATACTATTTATAGAGTCTCCCCTATCCTCATCACAATATGTAATCTTCCAGTATCCGAGAAAATTCAACCTTAGGTTCATTTAATGGCGACCTGGAAATAAGTTCTTTTGTTGTTTTGCTGATATGCATCCCTGCACCTGCAAAGGCATCTATATAAATATAACCTTTACACCACTCCTTTTTATACTTAGTGCCGTTACAACTTGTTATGCCTACTGGTTGAACTGCTATTAAGTAAGCTCAGCAATAAGTTGGATGTAAAGAAATTTAACTATAAGTAGTTGTAACGGCATTAGTATCCTTGTATATGCACTGGCATATTTTTTAATAATCTCAAGCTTGATTACAGACCAGATACCTATTTGGTCAAGTTTCATTCTCCTCCTCCACTATTGCAATCTCCGCATCTGTCAATCCATACAATTTATACACTATCTGATCTATCAGGTCATCAGTGGCTTCGATTTTTTCTTGTAATGGCTTAAGTACTGATATGCTTTCGTTAAAATGCCTTTCCAATGTCTCCTGAAATTTGCGGATTGCAGGGTCAACAGAGAGCTTTTGTCTGTTTTTCTTTAATGCTGTAAGGAGGGTTTCAAACCCAAATTTGTGATAATCCTTAATAGTGGTTTTTCCGGTTAATTCATTAATCTCGTATCCTATCTCTCGTTCAAGCCATTTGAGAAAACCCTTTATTTCCTCATTCTTGGTCTTGTTCATCTCAATCATCTGCCCGGCAAGAAAGGTAAGGATGTCGTGAATTACATCAGAGCGGTTGTTTTTTAGTTCCAAATCAACAAATGAGAGAAATTTCTGCATTTATTCCTCTCCTCTCTGGATGGACTTTCTTAGTCGTTCAATCCAGATTTGAATAAGTGCCGACAAATCCCCATTATCTGCTGAACGCAGGGCTTTCAGATATTCCTCTCTTTCTTCCGGCTCAACTGATGCTGTTTCGGCAGGAGGCAGTTTTAATCTAAAGAGAATTGCCGTTAATAGAATCCTTCCGACACGACCATTAAAATCCTTAAATGGATGAATCCATTGAAAACGCCAGTCTAACCATGCAAGCAATTCGGCTATCTCTTTTATATCTCTTTTCTTTTCTGCATTGGTAATTCTTACTGCAAGATCATCGCAGTAAAGTCTCATATTGACTGGAACTTCATAGAAAGGTGGTGGGGTATGCTGTCCGACTTCTACATTTATATCCCTGAATCTGCCTGCCCAGACGGGAAAAAGTGAACCGGCAATATCTTTGTGTAGGCTACATATCCATTCAGGGATAACTTTGATTTCTTCGGGAAGACCGACAATAATCCTTTCAATTACCTTTGTAACAGAAACGGCAATAATTTCTGATACTTCAGAGTAAGATTTTATTCCAAGGGCTGTCTCAAAATAGCGGGTAGAATCTAATGGCCTGGTGCTGTCTTTTCCTTCTTCAGGAGTTCCTTCAGACGATTTATATCCACCGCCTCCTTCTCGAACTCCATGGACTTCACGACCCAGTCCAGAACCTTCTCCTGATAAGCCTTCCGGAGGGAGTTTATATCCTTGTGGCTTTCCTGCCACTTTTTTAAACTCTGTTGAAGTCCTTCCAGATTGGATATTTTCGCCTGACCTTTCATATTTTTTATTCTGACATAAATCACTGTTTGATGCAAGGGATTCAAGATAGTTGTTATACAATCCCTTAAACTCCTCCAACCGCCTCTTACGCTCTTTTTCAGGGGTGGTGAAGGAGATATGGGGGATGGGGAGTTGCTCATAAAATGAGACAGGATACCGTAAAGACCCCTGAGGAATCCGCGCACTGTAAAACTTCAAAATATGAAGCCAATTACAAAGATTTGAGTTCAAAATTGCAACGACAAACGAAAGTGATAAATTTTTAGGGATTACAGAATGAACAGCTACCAGAATACCGCACCCCTCTGTATCCAATGTTGCAGATAGATGTCTTGCTACGCCTCTAACAACTACTTTTTGAGCCTTAAAAAGTTGCCATGTGTTTGTATCAATTTGTTTTGGGTCATAATGTATCACAGGAAATAAGTATTCTTTTTTATAAAGGTTTACTATTTCAATCCCCCATAACATATCATACCGTTCTATCAAACTTGGCGGATATATTTTGACTTCGTCAGATTTTATTGTCGGAGAATCCTTTATCAGAGATGAAACATTCCAATAATTAAAACCCATTATTCCGGTTCGGATATCTGCAACATCTTTAAGAAGGTCAGAATTAGAATAAATAGTATTAACAAGTTCTTTCTTCTTTCCAGCAAGGTAAATATTAAAGTGACCACTAATACTATCCTGAAGTTCACCAATAGGTCTGAATTCAACAATAAAATCTTTGCTCTCAATATAGCCTTTGCCTTTTTCACCTATAGAACCGATCTCTTTAAGTAGTTCAAGATTGTCAATATTCAATATTGCTATCTTTGTTTGTTTGCAAGTTCCCTTTTTTGTTATTGTTATCAAGGGACTAACAAGCGCTTCTTTAAAAGTACTATGTGCTTCGGTCAAATCTATTAATTGCACAATACTCACTCGATTCAGTAAAAATTCTCTTAATTTACTCCCGTAGTCAGCAACTAAGTATTTGTTTGAAGTAATAAAACCAAAATGGCCATTTTGATTTATCAGTTTATTTGAAAGTTCTATAAATGGAACATATATGTCATAGGCACCGTAACAAGTTTCATACGCTTGTTCTAAAAAAACCTGTTCATCTATGAGATACTTTGTCCTCTCATACGGTGGATTTCCGATCACGCAATCAAAGCCCTGATTCTTTTTTCTCTGATGCCCTTCAAAAAAGATTTCTGGGAATTCAAGCTCCCAGTGGAAGAATCCTTTTGCCTGAGCAATAGCCTTTGCCTTTTTAAACCATGGCTCATTTTTCAGATTTTCCCATGCTGTGTCATTTGCCCTTAGATTGTCCTGAAGGTTATGATATTTGCCAAAGTCAATCCCATTGCCGAAATAAACCGATGTCCATATATCTGCAATATCCTGAAAGCGGGAGACAATTCTTCTGAAGTTCTCATATAGTTTTTCCTTTTCCTGTATCTGCTCAACTGTGTCTGAGGGAAGCCCCTCTATCTGTGCAAAGGCGCCGAGGAGGATATTAACCTTCTCTTTAAAGATGCTTTCAAAAAGCCCTAATTGTTTAGGAGCGCCTTCTATGGTCTTTTTCTTTTTCAGTTCAGGCAAATCTGCAAGGTCTTCTACCCTTGCACCTGTAAGAGAATTGCCACATCTCAGATGGTGGTCAAGAAAATTGAGGGGTCTATTCTTTGCAACTGTATGTAGCCATAAAGAGAGCTTTGCTAACTCCACTGCTAATGGGTTTAAATCTACTCCAAAGATACATTTTTCTACAACCTCACGCCTTGCCCATCGTATATCATCCTCACCTGACTTCTTCTGACCATAATCAGGGATTTCCTCCTTTACTACTGAGACTTCAGCTTTTTCTAAAGGCTCACCACTCATGAGCTTGATCAATTCGTGGGCAAGAAAATCTACAGCCTCTACAAGGAAATGCCCTGAGCCCATTGCAGGGTCAAGAACTTTTATTGATAGGAGTTCATCAATAAAACTGTTTTTAATTTTCTTAAGCTCTTTCTGATAAATCTCTCTATTTATTCCCCTTGAAGTTTTTATCTTTTCTTTTAGTCCTGATATTTTTTCGGCAATATCCTTTTTCTTTATCTCTATCACAGGACAAAGTGTATTTTCTACAATATACTCGACAACATAGTCAGGGGTGTAGTAGCTTCCTGTTGCCTTCCGCTCTCCTTTGTCGGTTACAAGATATATCTCCCCTGCATTTACTATCGTATCCGTATTTATCTTTTTAGAACGAGTTTTTGCCTGGTTTATCGGGATATAAATCTCTTTACCTTTTTCCTTAACGGGATAGAGGTCTTCTTCTGCTATTTTAAGTTTATACTCAAGAAGACCCTCGTAGATAGAGCCGAGGTGCCTGATTTCAAGACTGCCATAATCTATGTATGCCCTATCATTGGTGCGTGAAAGAAGGTCAATTGCCTTTGCAATATAAAAATCCCCCACCCGATTCTTTTCAAGGAAGGAGTGTTTCTCTGGATTAAAAAGTCCACCATTATAGGGTGGGACATCAAGCTCTTTATTGCCATTGTTTATTCTATCAAAGAGTTCTTTTAGTTTATTCCAGTAGTGAAATGTAGATACAGGAATGGTTTCATTATGTTCAAAACTATTTGCTATCTCTTTTTTCAGAGAATCGAGGCTGTACGATTCTGTGTAAAGTTTATTTTCATTAAGAGGAAGAAGTTCCCTGGATTCTGCATAAAGGATAAATAAGAGTCTATATAGGAAAATCAAGGAATTATCATGAATTTCATTCAGGTTCTGAGGAAATAACTGGTTACCCTGCGTTTTTAAATAACCCTCTGATAGAATCTTTAGTGCTTTATATACATTCTCTTTGAGTTCGTCTCCAACCTCTTTAGCATAGTCAACGCTTCCGTTATAGACCTTGTCAAGAAAGGCAGGAAAGGCATCAGCACGGAAAAACAGGTAGAAGTATTTAAAATCTTCAAGACTGCCATTGATCATTAAGTCTTCAAGGTCTACTTCATAGTAAATATCGAGCTTTTTTGATGTCTCCCTCTCATACAAACGCCAGAATCTTCCGTCTGTAAGAATTCCCCATTTAACACCCGTTATCCACAGGTATCTTGACATCTGTAACGAAGGGTTTTGCATTTCAAAGGGGTCAGTCTCTGTCCCTTCGATTTCGCTTAAGGCAGATTTTAATCTGTCAAGAGGTCTTCCCCACTTTTTTGCCTCGCCAATACAAAGGGCTGCGCTAAAATATCCTCCAGATTTTAATTTATTTCTTGCAGATTTAAGTGTATTGTCATCTATGAAGAAGGCATAATCAGGCTTCTTTGCCCATCCCTCTCCTATGGCTGGC
>JACQQJ010000065.1 GCA_016207035.1 Nitrospinota bacterium
GTATATATCATCCGTATATTTCATGTTGTTATATTAATAAATCTAAAATTCCAATAGGTTATACTAAAATAATCATACTTTCATAATTTGTCTTATACTGCAATTTTTGCAATATAAGACGGTTTTCAGAGTTTGTCTGCCGGACTAAGCACCCCTTTCCTCCGCGGTTCAATACATGGGTGTAAACCATAGTCGTGCTGACGTCCTTGTGCCCAAGGAGTTCCTGAACAGTCCTGATGTCGTAACCATCTTCCAGTAAATGTGTTGCTAATGAATGTCGGAATGTATGACAACTTGCAAACTTTGTAATACCAGCCCTATGTACTGCTTCCTTCACTGCCCTTTGCAAAACTGACTCATGAACATGGTGTCTTCCCTGAGCGCCAGTTTGCGGATTGACAAAACATGTAGAGGCAGGAAAAACATATTGCCAACCCCACTCTTTTCCAGCATTGGGATATTTCCGGTCTAAAGCGTACGGCATATAAACACGCCCGAAACCTTCTTGTAAGTCCTTTTGATAAAGTTATCTCTACTTACTTTCACTTTTGATATGGAGGGTATTCGGGTTTGAGGCTGGGCAATTTGTGTAGTCTTATGCGGCCGAGAAATCACACTATTTAAGGCAGTTTGAACTTCTGACATATCTACCTCTTTCTTTTTAGTCCGAGATAATATACCTCATCCCCTCATTATTGTAAAGTTTATTTGTCATATGTCTTACACAGGGAATTATTAACTTAAAAATCATTTCATTTTGATATAATACTCAGCATCATTTATCTACAATGAAAACTTAACGATAATTGATGTCTGAAAAATATGTATGAAATAGAAGAGGTAATCTCAGATGCAGAGAGGAGGTTTGAACGCTACAGGAAGACGATAAGTCTATTCCTCGGCCCTATTATATTCTTAATACTTCTCCTCACCCCCATGCCGTTCCTCTCCACTGAGGCGCACAGGTTAAGTGCAATTCTTGGTCTTGTCTTAATATTCTGGGTTGGCGAGGCAATCCCAATACCTGTCACTGCTATTCTTGGGGCTATACTCTGCGTTATTTTAGGGGTTGCAAAATCTCAAACTGTATTTGCCCCTTTTGCCCATCCAATTATTTTTCTTTTTATTGGAAGTTTCATGCTTGCTGAGGCAATGAAGGTTCATAAATTAGATTATCGTATTGCCCTGAGTATCATTTCTCTCCCATGGATTGGAAACAGTTATTACAAGGTATTCTTTGCAATTGCCGTTATACCCATATTTATATCCATGTGGATAAGTGATAGTGCCACCACTGCAATGATGTATCCAATAACATTGGGAATACTATCAACTGTTAATCAACTCACAAAAGGCACAGGGTCAAAATTTGATGTAGGACTCCTCCTGACCATTGCCTATACTGCCCTTATTGGAGGCATAGGAACACCTATTGGAACACCACCGAATCTAATAGGTATAGGCATGATTGATAAACTCTTAGGTGTAAAGATACCATTTTATTTATGGATGACTATGGCATTTCCAATAATGATTACAATGTTAATTTTAATGCTTATATATATGTTTTCAATTTATAAGCCTCCTGTAAAGGAGATAGAAGGTCTATCTGATTTTATAAAACAGAGGAGGTCTGAAATGGGGGCATGGACAAGGGGTCAGAAAAACGCCATTTCGGCATTTGTAATTGCAATTACACTCTGGATATTACCCGGCATAGCCGCAGCCGTATTCGGCACAGAATCTAACATCTATAAATTTTTTGATGCCCATTTTCATGAGGAGGTCGTATCATTAGTGGCAGTTCTCATATTATTTCTTACTCCTGTTGACTGGAAAAACAGGAAGTTTACCATCTCATGGAATGAGGCAGTAAAGATAGACTGGGGGACTATTATATTGTTTGGCGGCGGGCTTTCCCTTGGCGGACTGATGTTCTCAACAAAACTTGCAGATTTCATAGGAAATTTTCTCCTCAAAATTACAGGTGTAGATACGCTATGGGGGATAGCGGCAGTAGCAATAGGGCTTGCAATTATTACTACAGAGGTAACATCAAATACTGCTACTGCAAATATGCTCGTCCCTTTGATGATCTCTGTTTCTAAAACAGCAGGAGTAAGTGGAATCCCACCAGCAATAGGTGTTTGCCTTGGGGCAAGTATGGCTTTTATGCTTCCAGTCTCTACACCATCAAATGCAATCGTTTATGGTTCGGGAAGGGTGCCTATTACAAGTATGATACGGGCAGGTATTATGCTGGATATAATCAGTTTTTTTGTTATATTAACAGGGCTGCGCATCCTCTGCCCCCTTCTTGGATTAATATGAACTCAAATATTCCCTCTCTACTTGTGGGAGAGGGTTGGGGTGAGGAATTACTTGCAAAGGTTGAAGGTATTTAAAAAGGGGTGGAGAAAGGCATTGAAGTAAAAGGGGACTGCGGGAATAAATAATATGGAGTATCTTCACTCATCAGCCACAAGTGCAGGATTAGTGGGGATTTAAGAGGATATCAAACGTTTTCAGTCCGAGAGAACATCCTCACTTGTGTGGACTATCCGATATTAAATCCTTCGTCGTATATTATCTTGACTTATTATACGATTTTATCGTATACTCTTTGGCATGGAAGAGGTTCTTTACCGTTACAACCCATGGTGGGAAGGGGCAAAGATTGAAGGGCTCATTGATAGACCTGCAATGCTTTCACAGATTAAGCATCATCTCTCCTCACCACAGATTATATTTCTTACCGGCCTCAGAAGAGTCGGTAAGACCACGCTGATTAAGTTGCTCATCAGACATCTGATTACCGAAGGTGTTCCGCCATCCCGCATCTTCTATATAAGTCTTGACGATTACCTGCTTTCAAAACACACCATACTAAAACTTATAGAGGAATACCGGAAGATACATAAGATTAGTTTTAAAGAAAAGATATACCTGTTCCTTGATGAAATTACTTACCAAGGCAATTTTGAGGTGCAGTTGAAGAACATCTATGATGCCCATAATGCAAAGGTCTATGCGTCATCGTCCAGCGCCTCAATACTCAAGGGCAGGAAGCCCTATCTTACAGGCAGGAATGTGGTTATTGAGGTCTTGCCATTGGACTTCAGGGAGTATCTTGCATTTAAAGGGATTGCAATAAGTAAGGCAGACTCTCATCTTATTGATGGTTACTTTGAGGATTATATGCACACAGGCGGTCTGCCTGAGTATGTCATAAGAGGTGATATGGAGTATCTGAAAGAACTGGTTGACGACATCATTTACAAGGACATTGCCGCTGTCCATGGGATTAAAAACCCCCAAGTGCTGAAGGACTTTTTCCTCCTCCTTATGGAGCGGGCAGGAAAGACCGCAAGCCTCAACAAGATGGCGAATATCCTGAGTATATCCCCTGATACAGCAAAACGGTATTTTAAGATGTTTTGCGATACATACCTGATATATCCTGTCATGCGGTGCGGAAAAACTACAGAGCGGGTAGTGTCGCCAAAGAAGGTATATGCCGCAGACCTCGGAGTAAGGACATTCTTTACAGGTTTCAGAGACAAAGGCAGCCTGTTTGAAAACTATGTCTATCTGAAGATCAGGCATAAAACCCCATGTTATATTTACGAGGATGGCGGTGAAATAGACTTCCTCACCGGGGACAAGACTCTAATAGAGGTCAAGTACAAAAGCGAGATGCAGGAAAAACAGAGGTCTCTCTTTGAGCGGGTTAAGGCAAGGGAAAAGGTTATTTTGAGATCCGTTTCAGATATAGAAGGATTTCTTGGCAGGACATGATGCAGGTTATTTATGCAAGAAATGTTTAAATCACTGGAGTGGTACCGCTTTTCTGTTACCCTTCTGAACATCCGCACATCTCCCCAGATGTCCAGCCATCCTGTTTCAATCATCAATGCTATTATTAAAGGCGTGTCAAAGCGCAGGATTAGAGGGGATTTAAGAGGATATCAAAAGTAAAGACCTGATCCTCTGGCTTCTGGTAAGTGTGCGTTTGCTTTTAATTTCCTTCAATAGTTTTTATTTCTTCTTCTGTTAAATCGTAAAGTTGGTAAACCATTTCATCCAATTGCTTTTCTAATTCGCTGGTGTCGGCTTTGGGATATTTGACTACTCATCATCAGTTAAACGAAATGCAATCTCATAGTTTTTTATGAAGTCAATTTCTTCTTGTGTGAAACCATAAAGTGGTCCAATGAAATCATCAATCTTGTCAATGATGGCTTTTGATTTCCCGATTTTATATTCTCTGAAAGAATCAATGTTTGCATATCTTGATGTCTGACGGACATTTGAATTTGCTTCAATGTCCTCCAAATATTCATTATAAATTTTTTCCAGTTTTTCAATTGTGTTGTCCGTCAATTTATCAAGTGGTATTTTGAATGATTCAATCTCGTAAAACTTCAAATCAAGATTGTTAGAATAGATCTGATAAAACCAGAAGTATAAGTTGCTACTAAGAACAGCACCAACTGATTTTGAAATTTTCTTATCAAAGAAGATTGATGTTTCTTTTCTGGAACCTGTTGAATACGGTGTTATGACTTTATAATATCTGCCACCTGTAGTTCTGTAATAAACTGGTTTCCCTTTATCTTTAATCAAATGACCAACAGAAGTTTTTTGTGAATAGATTTTATCTAAAATCTTTCTTTCAATGTCCAAACTAATTTTGGGATACCTGCCAATTAACCTATGATTAAAC